>DAIOVD010000093.1:0-12520 GCA_036759185.1 Catalimonadaceae bacterium
TCAGTTTGCCAAACCCTTACAGCGGACCAAACTCTCAGTACATTTACACCTATACTGATGGAAACGGATGTTCAGCAAGTGCCGTAGGGACTGTCGCTGTGAATCCATTACCCATTGTAACTGCTGCCAATCTTACTACTTGCGAAGGTACACCCGTTTCGCTGGTCGGTTCACCTGCCGGAGGAACATTCAGTTTGCCAAACCCTTACAGCGGACCAAACTCTCAGTACATTTACACCTATACCGATGGAAACGGTTGTGCGGCCAGTACTGTCGGAACAGTGGCTGTTGATCCATTGCCAACAGTGTATGACGTTTCAGGAGGAGGTTCTTACTGCAACATTCCAGGAGGTGGAGCCACTGTGAATCTTTCCGGTTCCGAGATTGGCGTCAACTACGAATTTAAATTTACAGCCACCGGAACATTTGCCACTGTCGCAGGAACTGGTTCTTCTTTATCCGTGAATAATGTGACGGGTGTTGGAACTGTGTATGCGGTTGCGACGAATGCATCCACCGGATGTTCCCGTAACATGAATCTTGCAACTTCCGTATTTCCAGAAACGCCAAGCACCTGGTACCAGGACAACGATGGAGATAACTATGGTAACGCGGCCGTGTCAACTCTTGAATGTTCACAACCGATAGGGTATGTAGCCAATTCAACAGATTGCAACGACGGAAACTTCCTGGCGAATCCGGGAGCAACTGAAATCTGCGGAAACGGAATTGATGACAATTGCAACGGAGCCACCGATGAAGGTTGTGTGCTGTATACATTCTATCAGGACAGCGATGGCGATACCTATGGTAATACGGCTGTGTCGTCAACATCCAATAATCCGACGGTACCGTCAGGTTATGTGACCAATTCATTGGATTGCAACGACGGAAATCCTGCTGTCAATCCAGCTGCTTCTGAGATCTGTAATGGAATCGACGATAATTGTGACGGAACCATAGACAACGGAACTCCAGCCCTGGGTACTGCATCAGCGATCGCCGGTCCTGCCGGAGTTTGCCGGAATTCTACCGGACAGGTATTCTCAGTGAATCCGATTCCAGGTGCAACATCCTATATCTGGACATTGCCAGCAGGTGCCACAGGAAGTTCATCAACCAATAGCATTACACTGTCATTTTCCTCCACATATGTTACCGGAAATATCTGTGTGAAAGCCGCCAATTCCTGTCTTCAGGGAGCGAATTTCTGCAGGAGTGTAACGTATTTCTCAGCGAAACCAGGAACACCTGTTGCCATTATCGGCTCCACTCCAGGTGTTTGTGGTGATACCAGGTCGTATTCCGTTGCCAATGTAGCCAATGCAACCAGTTACAACTGGACAGCTCCTGCGAATTCCACCATTGTTTCAGGACAGGGTACCAATACTGTATCTGTTCAATTCCTGGCAGGATTTACGACAGGTTCATTGTCTGTGACTGCATCAAATTGTGTAGGCACTTCTACAGCACGGTCACTTGCGTTGTCGTATGTTACAGGAACTCCTGCTTCCATTGCGGGCAATCTATATGGAAATTGTGCCGGATCAACCGGTACGTATTCATGCCCAGCTGTATCAGGCGCAACAGTGTATACATGGACAGTTCCAGCCAATGCGGTAATCAACAGCGGACAAGGAACCAACTCCATCAGCGTTACATTCCCGAATCCATTCACCAGTGGCACTATTACAGTAAAATCCGGAACAGCCTGTTATACCAGCAGTGCAAGATCCATCACGGTTTATTCAGTTCCAGTGGCGCCTTCTTCAATCTCTGGGACTCTTCTCAGTGTTTGCGGTGGTACTACACAGACGTATACATGTCCAGCTTCCACCACCGGTGCTACCAGCTATTCATGGACAGTACCTTTAGGATCGGTCATCAATAGTGGACAGGGAACCAATTCCATCAGTCTGACTTTGCCAGCGGTGTATTCCAGCGGAACAATTTCTGTCGTTGCAGTAAATGCATGTGGAAATAGTTCATTGCGTTCTGTAACTGTCCGTTCGGTCCCAGCTGCTCCAACTGCCATCAATGGCCTGAAAGTTGGTGCATGTGGCGGCTCTACTCAAACATATTCTTGTGCGGCATCAACAACCGGAGCCACCAGCTTTACATGGTCAGCCCCAGCGGGTAGCGTTATTAACAGCGGACAAGGAACCAATACAGTATCTATCACACTTCCTTCTGTGTTTACCAGCGGATCTGTAAGTGTGGTTGCTGGCAATTCTTGCGGAAACAGTACAACTTATTCCACAACGGTTCGGTCAATTCCAACGACTCCAGGAACCATTTCTGGTCAGACAACTAATCTTTGCGGAGGTGGAACATTTACTTACAGCATCGCAGCAGTAGCTGGAGCCACCGGATACACCTGGACTCCGGCAGCCGGATGTTCAATTGTAACGAATCTTGGAAATTCCATCACCATGAGTGTGCCATCTGGATTTACAACCGGGACTCTTTCCGTGATAGCTTCCAATGCCTGTGGAAATTCGACTGCCAAAACCTTGGCTCTCACAAGACTTCCTTCAACACCGGGTACCATCACAGGACCAACCGCTGTTTGTCCTCTTCAAACCGGACTTACATACAGTGTGGCAGCTACTGCAGGATTAACCTATACCTGGACAATGCCAGGAACAGGATCCATTCAATCAGGCCAGGGAACCAACGCCATTTCAGCTACATGGGGATCTGCCGCCGGAAGTGTGGTAGTGAAAGCGAACAATGCCTGTGGATCTTCAGGAAACAGAACTCTGGCGGTTGCACTTAATGCCTGCCGGCCGGCTCTCGATCAGGAATTGACGCCATCTCTTTCACTATATCCAAACCCTGGAACTGGTAAGTTTTCATTGTCAGCAGAAAATCTGACTGGTAAAATGAACGTATCAGTGTACAACATGCTTGGTACTCAGATAGCAGAATTCTCTTTGGAGGATGCTTCTCTGATGACGGAATTCAATATTTCGGAACAGCCAGCTGGTGTATATCTGGTGAAATTCCAGTCTGGTTCTTTCCGGAAAGATCTGAAAGTGATCAAGCAATAACAGGACGGTCATCCGTTTTCAAACGCCGGGATCCATTGGGTTCCGGCGTTTTTTTTGAACGGTGTGGAATCCGGAATGTCAGAATTCGCTTTAGTTTTGTTGATATGAAATTCATCACATATCTCTTCTTTCTGACCAGCCTGATTTCCTGCAACCCAAAAACAAGTAAGGAGATGCTGGTTGGACAGATCATCACACCGAAAGGAGAGATTTTGTTCCGGTTTCATGAGAAAACGCCCCGTCATAATGAAAGTTTCCGGAAGCTGGCCGATGCCCATTACTGGGATTCGCTCACCTTCAATCGGGTGATTCCCAATTTTGTGGCGCAGGGTGGTTGCCCGGATACAAAGGAAGGATTTGCCGGTTCACCCTATTTGCTGGAGCCAGAGTTCGACGACAGTTTGCGTCATGTGTATGGTGCAGTGGGAGCAGGGCGTGACGATAACCCCGAAATGAAATCAGCGGGTTGTCAGTTTTACATTGTGCAGAATAAAAACGGACTGCACCGTCTGGATAAAAAGTACACCGTCTTTGGGCAGGTGATGAAAGGAATGGATATCGTGGATGCTTTGGTCACTGCACCAAGAGATTCCAATGATGTACCATTGATACCTGTGCCGATTAAGGTGAGGGTGAAGAGAATTAAGAATTAAGAATTAGGAATTGATTTAACTTGTAAATTCTCTGATACTGCTTCGCTTTCAGTAAGGCATCCATTAACGTATCTGTATTGAAGAGCTGGTTTTATTATCAGCTAAATGTGAATTATTCTTTCATCACACGGATGAAATCGTTTCCTGATGGGCTCAGAATCTGTACTGTGTAAAGTCCTGAAGAGAAGTTGCGGAGATCGATCAGGTCCTTTTCCTGGTTGGTTTTGATAGAAAGTAATTTGCCTTGTGCGTCAATCACACGGATTTCAGTCGCCTTCTGACCATTTCTCGAAACAAGACGGAAAAGACCGGTTCCCGGATTCGGTTGGATTTGAAAAGAGCTGGTTGAATTGAGTGAAGGCAGGACGCCGACTGTACAATTCATTAATCTGAAAGGGATAGTAGTGGATAGAAACTGATTGCCGCAGATATCCCTGATTTCGCCAGCAACAGAAATGGAAAGACTGTCGTAGAGAGAGTCGGGCTGAAACGTTACAATGAACGAAGAATCGGTTCCGGAGAAGTTGTTGCATGAGTTTTCAGCCACAACGGACGTGATGGTGTAGGGTGGGTTAGGTCCTGAAATGACCAGTTTAGAAGGTGTGATTGAATCGCAATGGATCTGGCCTCCAAAGCGGATTCGGATTTTTTTCTCCGGGCACACGTTTCGGACCACTTTCATTAGCAGAGAATCCGTTGGTGGTGGATTTACAATGGCTGTAGAATCATCCGGCCCGCCAAATTGCAGACCTCGAAAATCAATACTGAAACCAAGAGTATTCACCGAAAAGTTATCAATAGCAAGATAATAAACTTCTCCTACTTTTACACTGAGAGGTTTGTTAAACCTTGTTGCTGGAGCTTGTGCTGCTTCTGTTCCTGTGCCAGGTTCGAATAGTCCGGTAGGGCCTCTGGTGCCTGTCCAGTTGCAGCTGGCAATAACTGATCCGGAAGTGCCATATGATGTACTATTTTTGATAGAGCCACAGGCAGATCCATTGTTTACCGCATTGGCTGGAATCTTAAATAGTAGAAAATCATAGTCTGTCGCTCCAATCCCGGTTTCTCCATCATCTGTATCCGGATCATAATTAGGATCATCAAACACATCACCGGGAATTATCCGGAAACGAAGTTTTCCTGCCGGAGAACCCGGTGCTGTAGGACCACCTGGCAAAGGGCGAATCTGAAACTTATACCAGGTGGTTCCTTTTTCATTATTCGAAAAGCAGGTATTCGCATCATTGGGAAGCTCATTTTGCACACATCCCGGGAATAACGTGCCTGCCGGGGCATTTTCCGGAATTACAGTTCCATTGTCAATATCGTTTACAGGTTTGCAAAGGACAATTGCGTTGCAGCAATCCTGATGGGGAATTGGTGACCAGTTGGTGAGTGGATTGCCAGCAGAAGGACGGGAAGTCTGATAACAATTGGCATCCGTTGGATTTGGTGCAGGGCAGATCTGGCCAAATGCTGCATCAAAACCAATGAAAATAAACGAGAAAGAAAGGAATTGCCGCAGCAAGGAGGAAGACAAAATGTTGGACATAGATTTATCGAAAGAACGAAGTAACGAAAAATTGTATTTCTTCAGTTAAAACCAGTCAAAAAATATTGATCAGGGAATTCTCATTTTCAATGTGTAAACTGTTTTGATTATGGATGGGCATTACCTGAGATCGATCAATCAGGATTTTCCAACTCTCATTGAGTATGGTATGAATGAGAATTCAGTTGTCACATTGTTATTCTTGTTTGTAGTTGGAATCTCATCAGTTGCAAAGCCATGCCAGTAAATCAAGCCGAAGCTACTTTGGCTGTGGCCCGAATCTGTATTGATATTCAGCTGTTGATTGGACTTGTCATTTCTTACTGACCAAGAGCCGGACTTCTTTTCCCCGCAATTTTTATCAAACCCTTACAGCACCCAAAATTCTGAGGTCCCGCATTTTTTTATTCGGATTTCTTTCCCAAATAGGACCCGCATTTGAAGGTCATATTCATGATACTAGGTATACCAAAAGAAACCAGAGAAGGAGAAAATCGGGTCGCGATCTCGACAGAAGTCACAAAGCAAATGGTGAAAGCCGGTCACCAGATTCGCATCGCTGCCGGCGCCGGATACAAAGCCGGGCAACTGGATGAAAGTCTCAAAGCCGCAGGAGCCGAAATCGTGGCAGACAATGCTGCTGTTTTTTCGTCTTCTGATGTTGTCATTCTGGTGAATCCTCCGACTGTGGAGCAGGCTGCACAGATTAAGGACGGTGCTGCTTTGATTTCATTTCTTTATGCCTACACTCAACCTGATCTGGTGAAAGTGTTGTGCGAGCGTAAGATTTCTGCCTTTTCGATGGATGCTGTTCCCCGTATTTCCAGGGCACAAACCATGGATGCTCTCAGTTCGCAGGCGAATCTCGCCGGTTACAAAGCCGTTTTACTTGGTGCCAATGCCCTGGGTAAAATCTTCCCGCTTCTGATGACCGCTGCCGGAAGCATCAAACCTGCCAAGGTGCTGATATTCGGAGCCGGTGTGGCCGGGCTCCAGGCGATCGCAACCGCCAAGCGTTTGGGTGCCATTGTTGAGTGTACCGATGTCCGACCTGAAACTAAGGAACAGGTAGAATCGCTCGGTGGGAAATTCCTTGAAGTAAAAGGGGAGGAAGGCGTGAAAACCGAAGGCGGTTATGCCAAAGAGGTTTCGGCCGAATACCTCGCCAAACAAAAAGAACTCGTTTCCAAACACGTGGCCGAAGCGGATCTCGTGATTACGACAGCTCTGGTTATGGGGAAAAAAGCCCCCGTTTTGGTAACAGCCGATATGGTGAGAACCATGAAACCGGGCTCCGTCATTGTGGACATGGCTGTGGAATCGGGCGGTAACTGCGAATTGTCCGAGAAAGGGAAAACGGTTGTCAAGGACGGTGTCGTGCTGGTGGGTGAAACCAATATTCCATCGCTGCTTGCCGTCAATGCATCGGAACTATACGCCAAAAACATCTGGGCTTTACTCTCACATCTGAGCACCAAAGATGGGTTCAAGTGGGAGATGGAAGAGGAAGTGACCAAAGGCTGCCTCATTACCAAAGATGGCGAACTGGTTCACGCCTTCACAAGACAAATTATTGGCTGATCTTTCAAAATGATGACCAAGGAACAACATATGGATTATTGGAAAAAATCAGCTGAAGTTGATTACGATACCATTTATGCGTTGTTCAAAGAAAAGAGGTTTGTTCACGCATTGTTCTTCTGTCACTTATTTTTAGAGAAAATATTGAAATGTGCTTGGGTTCATTCAAATTTAGAAAACTCACCCCCTCGCACCCACAATTTGATCAGACTTTTTTCGGAAACAAAACTTAACTTGGATGATGTTCAGACCGAGTTTTTAAGAAGAATGAATGATTTTCAAATAGAAGGAAGATATCCGGATTATATGTTTTTGATCAACAAAATGTGTACACCTGATTTTACCAGTGAGGTCTTAAATGATTTTGAAAAAATAAGAGAATGCATACAAAAGCAACTGCCATAGATACAGCATATGAATTTACCCGGGCACTTTTGGTTCAGGGTTTGAAACTTGATAGGGCCATCATTTTTGGTTCTTATGTCAATGGCTCGCCTGAACCTTATTCGGATATCGACATTGCTCTGGTTTCCCCACAGTTTTCTGGATTTGGATTTGAGGATCGGAAACTTTTTGCTCGTTTGAATAACCGGCAACCATTTATCAACATTGAAACCAAAACTTTTCCATCTGAATATTTCGAACAAGGAGATCCGTTTATTTCTGAAATTCTTCGGACGGGTATTGAAGTTTATAATAGCAATACAAAAACAATTAGTTAACGAATAATGGAAGCCATCATTCAATTTTTAGGAGACAATCTCCAACTCATTTATACCCTCATTTTGTCCATTATCGTGGGCGTTGAGGTAATCGGAAAAGTGCCCTCGGCATTGCACACGCCTCTGATGTCAGGCGCCAATGCCATCCACGGTGTGGTCATCATCGGTGCCATCATTGTCATGGGCCAGGCGAGTCCGGATAATTACGCCGCCCTCATCATCGGTTTTCTGGCCGTGATCCTTGGGACACTGAATGTGGTCGGTGGATTTGTCGTGACCGACCGTATGCTCGAAATGTTTAAGAAAAAGAAATAAGAGAAGACAGACACCATGCAACATCATCTTTTACAAATCATCTATCTTCTTGCTTCGGTATCGTTCATCATCGGTTTGAAGATGCTGTCCGGTCCGAAAACTGCCCGCCAGGGGAACTTTCTTGCCGCCATTGGTATGGGACTTGCCATTGTGGCCACTATTTTTCTGTATGTAAACGAAGAGGGTATTTCCCTCGGGAACCGGCTCTGGATCTTTGGCGGCATCGCCATCGGAACCGTTCTTGGAACACTGTCGGCCAAGCGAGTAAAAATGACCGCCATGCCGCAGATGGTGAGTCTCTTCAATGGAATGGGAGGTGCCTGTGCGGCCGCTATTTCACTCGTAGAATTTGGTCACCTGCACGAAGGATCGGCCCCAGGCCATATTTTCGTGATCGTGGCGGGACTTGTCATCGGTTCGGTGTCATTCTCCGGAAGTATCATCGCCTATGCGAAGCTTCAGGAGATCATGAAGTCCACCAAAAAGCTTCCGGGTCACAACATTCTCACGGCCGGTCTCCTTCTGGGAATCGCGGGATTGACGACCTACCTCACAATGGGACACATCGATGCCACGATGTTTTACATCTTGTTTGTGCTTTCGATGGGTTATGGAATCCTGTTTGTGATTCCGATCGGAGGTGCTGATATGCCGGTGGTGATTTCTCTTTTGAACTCTTTTACAGGTGTGGCTGCTGCCTTTGGTGGTTTTCTGTACGACAACCAGGTGATGCAAACCGGTGGTATTCTGGTGGGTTCGGCGGGTACATTCCTCACCGTTCTGATGTGTAATGCCATGAACCGCTCACTAACCAATGTGCTCTTCGGTGCTTTTGGTGGTTCGACTGCTTCTGCTGCCGGAGGAGGAGCCAAAACAGAAATGAACATTCGCCCAACCAATGCTTCGGATGTGGCCATGATTATGCACTATGCGCAAAAGGTGATCATCGTTCCGGGATATGGTCTGGCAGTTGCCCAGGCCCAGCACGTGATCCACGAAATGGAAATGTTGCTCGAGAAAAACGGTGTCACCGTAAAATACGCCATTCACCCCGTTGCAGGACGGATGCCCGGTCACATGAACGTGCTTCTTGCTGAGTCGAATGTGGCCTATGATAAACTCGTGGAAATGGAAGAAATCAACGAAGAGTTTGCAACGGCTGACGTAGTGTATGTAGTAGGAGCCAACGATGTTGTCAATCCTGCTGCCCGTCACGATCCATCGAGCCCCATTTTCGGTATGCCGATTCTGGATGTGGACAAAGCCAAGACTGTCGTGGTAAGCAAGCGCAGTATGGCCGCTGGTTATGCTGGAATTGAGAACGAACTCTTCGGTTATCCAAATTGCCTCATGCTTTTTGGGGATGCGAAAAAGACCTTATCCGAAGTGGTGGCTGAATTGAAAGCCATGTAATTCGATTACGACGACTTCGAAATGATGCCGGAGAGAATGTGCGCAATGCCTGTTCTCCCCGGCATTTTTGTTTCAGGACGGTACCAGAATTTTGTTTTGGGCGGATTGATGAAAGAATTCAGAAAGGGCTGGTTAAACGAAAGAATAAAATCCATCAAATTATTTGCAACATCTTTCATTGCAACAATAAATTCTGTTGCAGTTAAAAGTGTTGCAAGTGTTGCAGAGCATTTGGTTGCAACACAAAACAATGTTGCTTAATATCATGTTGCAGATTTGTTCCGTCAAATAGAGTAGAATCAAAATCCGGAGATTCAGTTGCACCAACCGGACCGATTCCTTTTGATTTTATCCTTTTCTGGAGCCAGTGATACTTTAAACACGGAATTCTGAAATGGATTCGTTCTTTTGCAACACACTTTCTGAAACATCTGGATCTTTGAACCTTTTTCCACCAACCACCCGATTTTTTTTATTCTTAAGCCTGTTCTTAACCATAGAACTGGCAGCCCAGAAAACCGGAATCAACGGTACCGTCCTTGATCAAGTGGGTAAGCCTGTTTCATTTGCTACCATTGGTGTGGAGAAAACGTCACTGGGTACAATGGCCAATGAGGAAGGGAAATACCGATTGGATCTCCTTCCCGGGAACTACACCGTTTACTTTCAGTGTCTGGGCTTTCAGACGGTGAAGAAAGAAGTTGAAATCGGCAACGGCGCACAGGAAGTCAACATCACTCTTTCTGAACAGGTTATCACCACAAAAGCGGTCACCATTGCCTCCAGGGTGGAAGATCCGGCCTACTCCATCATGCGGAAAGCCATCGCCCGGGCCAAAGTGAATAAGCTTATGGTGGATGCCTACACAGCGGAAGTGTACATTCGCGGGAGCGGACGGATCATTGATCTGCCTTTTCTGGTTCGGCCACTGGCGAAGAAAAACGGAATTGACGAGAACACGGTTTTCTTCAAAGAAACCCTTGAGAAAATCGAGTTCAAACAACCCAATCAATACAAAGAACGTGTGATTGCCTCCCGTTCCACGGCTGGAATGCTGCATGTAAACCAGGATTTTCTGAAGCAGGATTTGTATGACCCGAAAATGGGGGAGGCCCCATCGCCACTTTCGCCGGCTGCGTTCCGGTATTATACCTTCCAGTATTTAGGTGCCTTTACCGACCGAGGCCATGAGATTTTCAAAATCAAGGTAACGCCGCGTCGAAAAGGACAGAACATCTGGGATGGTGAAATCTACATCATAGACCAAACCTGGTGCATTCACTCAGCCCATCTGGCGAAAAGCAGCAATGGTTTTGATATGGTTCTTACCCATACCTACGCTCCGGTCGACGGGATCTGGATGCCGGTTCAGGTGAAGCATGAAGCAAAGGGGACTGTCCTTCAGATTACAGTTGATGCGGTATACAATGCTTCCATCCGGAAATATAAGATCACCAAAAACGAAAAGCTCTATGCTGATTTTCAGAAACTGGAACAGCAGATCGATGAAAAAGCAACGGAGGTTTTTACCAAACAACCCGACGAGTCCGATCTGAAAAAGCTGGATAAGATGGACAAGAAGATGATGCGGAAGCTGGCTAAAGAATACATCAAGGAGAAGTACTTCCGGCGGAAAAAGAACAAAACGCCCAAAGAGATTGTGCCACCACCTTCCGTTCAATCCTCGATGGAATACACAGTTGATTCCAATGCGGAGAGGAAAGACACTGCCTTCTGGGCGGAAAACCGGCTGGTGCCTCTCACAGAAATGGAAGAGAAAAGCTACATCAAACTGGATAGCATTCAGGTTGTTGAAGACAAAAAAGATTCACTTGACAAAGCCAAAAATGGTAAAGGCGTAGATCTTTCTTTTCTGGGGATTCTGATGGGTAAGAACTATTATTTCGGAAAAAAAGACAGCATTGGAAAGCGCCGTCCGCAGGTGCTCCGGTTCTTTTCTCCGCTCGGTGGACTGGTTTATAATGCAGTGGAGGGCTATGCACTCGATGTGGAAGTATGGTTTAAACAGGCGCTCCGACAGAACCAAAGTCGTTTCCGGGATGACCGCAACTACATTCAGTTCGGTCCGAAAGCACGATATTCTTTTGCCCGCGATAAAGTGATTGGGTCTGGTATTTTCCAGTATGGTGAGCCGAAATGGGTGTTGGAAGTAGCTGGTGGAACCGACATCCGGCAGGTGAACAATGAAAATCCAATGTCCTTTTCTCTGAACTCAACCTATGCCTTAATCGATACCCGGCACATGATCCGGATGTATGAATCAGATTTTGTTCGGGCCCGTTTCCTGAGAAGACTCAGCGGCAGGATTGAGGCAGAGGGCGGAGTTGAATGGGAAAACCGGATTCCTCTGACCAATTCCAGATTGAAAAATTGGAGAGGAAAGGAACTGTTTTTTGAGTCGAATGAGGTCACCATGCCATACGCTTCCAATGCCGTTTCCGGCCGTTCAGTGCTGGCGAAAGCATTTGCGAATGTTGACTGGTATCCTTTCCTGGAATCATCGTTGTATAATGAAAGCCAGAGTTTTAATAGTTCCAGTTCGCCGCGTATCCGGTTTCAGGCACAACATGCGATTCCGTCCGTTTTTAATTCTACGATGGATTTTACACAGGCATCTGTTTCGTACCGGCATTCGATTCAGGTAACAACCAGTTTGCAGGTGGAACTCTTTTTTAAAGGAGCTTCAATGCTGAGATCACAGAAATTCGGGCAGATGGATGCCCTTCATTTATTCGGAAACCGGACCTTCCTGCTCAATGAACACAAGGTTGAGCAGTTCCGGAATCTGCCCTACTACTTTTATTCATCTTCAAAATCTACCATCGAAGGTCATCTTCATGTTTACAGAGATGATTTGATTCTGGGATGGCTGTTTCCTCAGAGCAAAAAATGGAGGGAAATGGTATTTGTGAATGCCATGGCCAATCCGAACCAGCCCGCATTTGTAGAATATGGCTATGGAATCGATAAGCTCTTCCGGATTCTACATCTCGAAGTAGTGCGCTCTCAATGGGAGGGAGGTAAAGGCGAATGGCGATTTATGATCGGGGGAAGTTTCAATTTTAATATCACCCCCCGGACGTACGACAAATCGGTCGAGCAATCGGTGAGTCTCTAGTGTTGCCTTGGGCTGACTTACAAGAAAGAAACCGCAGAGCACACGGAGAGTTTACAAAGAGGGTCGCAGAGTTTTACATTGATTTTCAAATC
>DAIOVD010000093.1:12620-16135 GCA_036759185.1 Catalimonadaceae bacterium
ATCTCTTTTTTTCTCTTATTACCTCTTCATTAGAATCTCCCTCTTTTCAGAAATCCCAGGATTTTTCCAAAAGTGGAGTTATTGAAGGAAAGGCTCGATCGAAATAGTATATTCCATTGAAAGGAATTGGTTTCTGTCCACTTCATTCTCAAAAAGATACAGCGCATACCCACCCCAGCCACCACCACAGTATTTTTTGGCCGATTCTCCAAAGGACGGTAAGTGTTTCATGCCTTCCCTGTATTGGACTTCGCAGGAAAGTTCAACTGCCTGGCAGAGTTTCTGAAAATCCTCATTTCCAGGAAGAACCGCTTCTCTGGCCAGTTTTCCTGCACGATTGATGGAATCGTAATCTCTTTCTAAATCTGTCTTTTCGTAGGTGACATGACTTTCTCCTGTCCAGAGCAAGGCCATTTTTCCTTTGAGAAATTCACCGGATGTTTTGAATTCCAGTCGGGGCTCAGTTCCTGATTTCCAGACGCACAAACCGGTTTCACGAATTACAGCAGGGTCCTGCCAGCCGACACCGAGTTTGAATTCTTCCTTCACGCCGTCTTTCCCGTTCAGGATGGCAAATGCCGCAGAGCCACCCAGTCCACCTCCTTTTTCATAAGGCCAATCGTTCAAACTAACTCCTGGAGAAATGGCACAGTTCACAATCCAGGCATTATCCCTGGCGTATTTGGGAACATCCAGCCAGCCTCCGGCAAAGTCCACACGCAGAGGCAATACGGATGGTGCTTTGATCTGGTTCAGAATCTCAGTAGTGGATGTTTTGTCGTAATCAAGGTCTTTTGGAAGAACGACATATTCGGCTCCGATTTCTGCACACAAGGCCCTTTTTTCTGATTCATAGCGGTCGTCTTCGGTAACCGCCAGAATATCGGGTTTCAGTGAAATGAAATGAGATCTGAAGTCAAGTCCCAGAATTGGATCATCGCCGACTACCACTTCATCCACCATCGAAAGCGATTCCAGCAGACTTTTTTTGTGCGAAACCGGTAAAGATGATTTCCGGTTCTTGTGCATTTTCAGACTTTGCTCTCCGGCAAATGACACGATGAGGTAATCACCCAGGGCTTTGGCCTGTCTGAAAAATTCAACATGTCCGCCATGGATGATGTCATAACAACCAGATACAAATACTTTCTTCATTTGGCTTTATTTCGGGAGGTTTCTTCTGATTTCATCGGGAAGAAGTACGGTCCTTTTATAAGTTACTCACTTCCGGAAAATCCGGGCATTGATTTTTCCATCTTCTCTTTTTTCTATGCCAACGTACACACCTTCCGGAAGAGAGGCAACCGACAATCTTGATTCTCCCCGAGCACTTTGCTTTAAAATCCTGCCTTGTAAATCGGCCAGTTCCATTCTGGAATCAGCTTGCTCTGAACGCAAAAAGGATTCTGAACCTTTGTCGTATTTCCATTCAAACTTTTCAGTTGGAACCATTTTCGAACCGACAGAAACCGTGAAAACCGGCTGCAGATCCGGATTTTCCCTCCGCATCAGGTAGGCCTGCGAATTGGATACCCCACAAAAATGAAAAACTGAATCGCCGGAAATACTCAGGTCGTACATGGGACTTGGTCCGTCCAGTGACCAGAATTTTTCACCCAGGCTGTTTCCTTCCGTACCGAGTCTCATCAGGAAAGGCCCGATTGGACCAGCGCCTCCATTTCCTGCATTCGAATAGCCTCCAACCCAAAAACCGGGTCCCGTTGCTTTGCGGATCAGAAATGCGGCATCCTGCCCCGGTGATCCAATCCACTGCTGCCACAGTATTTGTCCATCAGAGCTCAGGACTGTCAGTTCATTGTCAAATAAAGATCCGGCTGAAGTGGACGATTCGCCCACCACCCAGATTCGTCCGCTGGAATCTTCCACCAGGGTTTGCGGACCGTCGTTCCATTGGGTATCAATGATTTTGTCCCAGATCACAGCGCCATTGGAATCGAGTTTGACTACCATGGGATTGTAGCCGGTTGTGTATATGTCTCCACAAAAAATAAAAGAGCCATCCCGGGCTTCCATCACATTTGCCACTCTTTCTGTGAAGGCATAGCTTTCTTCAAAAATCCATTCTGTTCCCGCATTTGCCGGATTCACTTTGGCTACAAAAAAGTTGTTTCCCTGAGGACCGGGGCCGGCACGAAAACCGCTGACAATCAGTTTGCCAGATCGGGTTTTGAGTACGTCTTCAAGAATTGCTTCATCCAGTTCCGGGATATGTTCGAAGCGGATGATGCTTTGAGTATCGGCAATGGCAAGCCAGTTTTCAGTCGTGTCGGTCTGGTTTTTTTGTCCGATGACAATGGCGATCTGTCCGTTTGAAAGCTGTGCCATGCCAGACCAGGTTTGTGCCCCCGGAGCCGGAATTGGAATCCGGCGATGCAGGGATCCGTCCTTTTTGAGGCGGTAAAACCAGGCTACCGGACTGCTTTCCCCAACGGGTACTTTAGTTCCGCCAAGCCAGATCGATTGGTCCGGAGAAACAATCAGGTTGTTGGCCGTTTGCTGAATAGCCGAATCGAGGAAAATCCGGGTAAATTCCTGTGCTCTTAATTCAAATGAAAAAAGAAAAGTCAGTAACAGAAAAAAGTGTGTTGGCCGGATCATAATTCGATTCCGGCCCAAGATACGAATCAACCGGCTTTCACCAGATAGTAGTTCTTTTTTCCTTTCTGAATCAACAGATATTTGCCGCAGAGCAAAGGCACCATAGGCTGGTCGCCACTCAAGATTTTTACTTTGTTGGCCGAAATGGCGCCAGACTGGAACATTTTCTTCGCTTCCGATTTGGAAGGTAAAATTCCGTTCTGGGTATCGGCACTTAACAAAGTCGCCCAGTCGTGCGTGAGATTCTCAGCACTGGTTTCAAACGTCGGCACGCCGGCAAAAACCTGACTGAACTGTTCATCCGAAATCGTTTCCAGTTCATCCAACGTTCCTTTTCCAAAAAGGACTTCCGTTGTCAGTCGGGCAGTGAGTACACCTTCTTTTCCATGAACCAGTCGGGTAATCTCTTCTGCCAGTGTTTTTTGTAAGCGACGCAAGGATGGATCCTTTTGATGCTCGGCTTCTTCGGCCTCGATGGTTTCCTTTGAAAGGAAGGTCATTCTCCGCAAAAGGACGGGTGCTTCTTCATCGGCGGCATTGAGGAAATATTGGTAAAATTGGTATGGAGACGTCAGTTCCGCATCCAGCCACACGTTTCCGCCTTCCGATTTCCCAAACTTACTTCCGTCGGCTTTGGTGAGCAGGGGAGTGGTGATGGCAAATGCATCCACAGTTCCACCCATCCGGCGGATCAGTTCGGTTCCGGCGGTGATGTTGCCCCACTGATCCGAACCGCCCATTTGCAGACGGCAATTTTTGTTTTCATACAGCCATTGGTAGTCAAATCCCTGCAACAACTGGTAGCTGAATTCGGTAAACGACAACCCGGTTTCCAGGCGGCGCTGCACCGAATCTTTGGCCATCATATAATTGACGGTGAGGTGCTTTCCGATTTT
>DAIOVD010000094.1:0-14740 GCA_036759185.1 Catalimonadaceae bacterium
AGTTCCCTTCAGAAGTCGATTCAAAAACCTAACTCCTCTTCAACCAGCCCGTCACACTCAACCGCGGTTTGTGAGTCAGCAACACTTCGTGACTCAGTTCATCGCTCTTGAAAAAGACTGTTTTCCCAAGGACGGGGCTGATGGCCAGATCGTTACCATCCTGTTCCACCGAAAGCTCTCCCCCATCGCCCTGCTGCCAGTTGTCGTTGAGGTAGCTGATCATGGAAAACCGTCGGTCGGAATTATTCTCAAACTGATCCAGATGCCGTTTGTAAAAACTGCCCGGCCCATAGTGTGCATAATGAAACTCATACGAGGTAATTCCGGTGTAGCAGGTCTGGTTCAGGTACCGTACGAAATCATCCATCCGGTCTAAAAACCCATCCTGAATCTCACTTTTGTTTTGCCTGTCAAGCCAGTAAATCTGATCGCCCCGCACTGCTTCATCTTTCTGGAAACGACTTTCATTTCCGATGCCGGCGGCTTTCAGACGGGACTGTTCTTTCATATCCAGCAAATCGCCCCGAAGAGAAAGGGCGAGTTCGTCAGTGAGAAAGTGGTTGGAAATACCAATCCGATCCAGAATGAATCCCGAAATGAGGGCTTCAAAGTCATTTTCCATAGGCGTACATGCCTGAGAAAACAGACGCAGGAAAGGTACCTTCATTTTTCCTGTCATCGGATAAAAGAATGAAATTCACAGAAATAGTGAAAAATTGAGTGAATTCCCCTTTTTTCGGATCTGAAATTATCACCACAACCAGGAAACAAACCATGGCAATCTCTCCATCTCCTCTTGTCGACATTTACATTTCAAACTTCCCGGAGCACACTCAAAATTTACTGCAATTGCTCCGCGAAACAATTATGGCCGAGGCCCCGGATTCGGAAGAGGTGATCAGTTACCAGATGCCCGCCTACAAATGGAAAGGTATGCTGGTGTATTTTGCGGGATACGAAAAGCACATTGGCTTCTATCCGACCGGCAACGGAATCGAGGCATTCCAGCACGAATTTACGGGTTTCAAGTGGTCGAAAGGGGCCGTCCAGTTTCCGTTGGACCGGGAACTTCCGTTGGATCTCGTCAGACGAATGGTCCGGTACCGGCTGGAACAAAACGCTGCAAAAGTCAAATCCGGAAAAAAATCATGATCGAACAACCAATTCAATGAAACTGCTTCTTTCCGTAATTTTCAGTATTTGGCTGATCAGTCAGGCAATAGGACAGCGAAGTTTTTCGTCCATTCAGATCGACTCGGTTCTTACCGCCTGTGAATATCCATTCAATGGAGTTGCGATGATCAGCCGGAAGGGAAAGTTGTTGTATCACAAAGCCAACGGGTATGCCGAATTTGAAAAACAAACCAAAATTCAGGAGAGTGATGCCTTTGTGGTTGGATCGGTGAGCAAGCAGTTTACGGCGGTATTGGTTTTGAGAGAAGTGGATGCAGGAAGGCTCAATCCGGATCTTCCAATCCGCCGGTACCTTCCGGAATTAACGCAGAAATGGGCTGATTCGGTGACGGTTAAACATCTTCTGACCCATACACATGGAATCACTTCCCTTGAGAAACCTGCCGGGTTTTCAGCGGGGAGCAGATTCCAGTATTCGCAGCTTGGATTTGATTTGCTGGCCCGGATTGTGGAAAAGACATCCGCAAAATCGTTTCAGATATTGTCTTCGGACCTGTTTTCGATTTGTGGCATGCCCCATAGCCAACATCCTGATCTGCCTCATTCCTCATTATTAAGAGGCTTTTGCTGGCAAAAAAACGGACGACTCGAAGCCGATACCAACAGCCTTGAAAATTACCCGGCAGCGGGTTCATTTATCTCCACTGCCAAAGATCTGGTCAGTTGGAATGAATGCCTGCATAGCGGAAAGTTGCTTAAAAAAGCGAGTTATGACTCGATGGTCAGCCCGGCGAAAAATGCTGTCCGTGACCACCCGGTTTTTGCCAAAACGCTGTATGGCTATGGAATTACTGTTGGGAAAATGGGACCATATCTTGTTTATGGACAAACCGGTTTTGCGCCTGGTTTTGTTTCGATGAATTACTATTTCCCTAAGTCCGGAACCAGTGTTGTGCTGCTGGAAAATGTGGTCACAGATCCGGAAAATTTAAAAAATGCCTTTGCGCACCACACATTACTTTTACAATTCCTCACGGGTCTGAAAGAATAATCCAACCAGGAATACCATCCTTCTCCACTTAACAAATCAATTAAAGTAATAACGATGAAACGAGTAACCGGAATCGGGGGAATCTTCTTCAAATGCCAGGACCCCGAAAAAATGAAAGACTGGTACAAAACACACCTTGGTCTGGCTACAGACGCCTACGGAACCACATTTGAATGGAGAGAAAGCGATGATCCAAACAAAAAAGGCCATACCCAATGGAGCCCTTTTTCGCAGACCACCAAATACTTCGAACCTTCACAAAGAGAGTTCATGATCAATTACCGGGTCGAAAATCTGACCGAACTGGTGGAATTGCTCAAAGCAGAAGGGGTCACCATCTGTGATGAAATTGCGTCATACGACTACGGGAAATTCGTTCACATTCTCGATGCCGAAGGCAACAAAATCGAGCTTTGGGAGCCCGTCACCGAAGAGTTCGAAAAAGTGGTAGACGGATCCACCAAATAAGGCTAGAATCTTCTCAACCGGTGAACCACCTGGTATCGCTG
Organism: Catalimonadaceae bacterium; assembly: GCA_036759185.1. GTDB lineage: Bacteria > Bacteroidota > Bacteroidia > Cytophagales > Flexibacteraceae > CAMDMI01. The sequence continues at coordinate 2,695 of DAIOVD010000094.1, forward strand.
GTTGAGAATTTTCACTGAATAAACTCCGCCCGGAAGGATGGCAACCTTATCATTCAGGGCAGATTCAACCTGCGTGAGAGTCCCGGATTCTGACAGCAAAATACGGCCATCCATTCCAAACAATTGAATATCAAACTCTTCATTTACATCCAAAAGCTGATTGGGCTGAAGCGTGATTTTGCCAGCTCCCGGGTTCGGATACACCTGAATCGCCAGATCATTCCCACAACCACAATCAAGGTGAATCATGCGAAGAACTTCTTCTTTTCCACTCTCATCCACCTGCACCAGCTGGTAGTAATAACTTTGGTTGAACCGATTGTCGGTGAGCTCGTAGTTTTTCAGAGATGACGAAGAACCACTTGCCGTAAAAAACCCGATTTCATGAAATGACTTCCCGTCTGCAGAACGCAGAATCCGGTAACCTGAATTCTCTGTTTCGGAAGCAGTGGACCATGACAGAATTGATTTTCCCGGAAAGGCTTTCCCAGTAAATGAGAGCAGCGAAACAGGAAGTGGATCCACGTTTTCAGCGACGGTCCAGTCCGAAAAATCATCCAAAGCAACTGCAGTCACCGAGTTGGTTCCGGCAGAAGGTGTAGCAGCCATTACTCCCCAGGTTGTTCCAAAATCATCGGATTTAAACTGACGGAACATCGATTCGTCCAGACCATTGATTTCATCATCAAAATAGGATGTTTTCAGCGTGGCGCTCAGTCCACTGTTTACAGTAGGAGTAATACGGAACCATCGTTTGATGGCAAGAAAGCCCATTCCCGGAACATCTGAGCCATTATAACGGGTCACAACGGTAGAACCGGGAGAAGCTCCATCTGCATCAATTTCGATTCCCAGACCACCGAATGTGTGATTCGTCAGTGCCAACGTTCGGGTCGTTTCCACCTGTCCTACTGCATGCGCCAGCTCGAGCTCAGTGATGTTGGAAGAACTTCCCATCACGATTTTATTGCTCCCGGTTGTTAGCATTCCGGTGCCTGAAAAGACGATATTGCCTGTCACGGTTACATTTTGCGATAAGGAAACATAGTTGCCTCCCCGTTCTACCATCAATCCGGCGATCGAAGAAGGCAAACCGTTTCCGGATACCATTCCCAACTGATTTCCCGTGAGACCATAAATTCCTCCTGTTGAGAAATTGCGGTTGGCTGTGCGGATCTGGCCACATGAGCCTCCGGCTCCGCAGGAGGTTGCTGTTATACCGTTCACTTCTGCATATTTCAGAGTGGATCCGGAAATGGTGTTGAATGTTCCGGTTCCAGAGACGATGTCGTCATAATCCAGCTGGAAGACCGCCGGAGAATTCACGTTCATGGTTCCCTTCACTGCAAAAGATGCCTGAGCATTGATATTGGCTGTGGTGGTGTTGGCTGTATTTGCGTTCAGTTCGACATTGAAATACGACACGTTTTGTGAAGAAACTCCATACGTTCCTCTCAAAAGCTGACTGGTTCCGACAGAACTGGTACCATACAATTCTACAGTCCCGCCGGTTAGGTTATAAGGGGTGGAAATTCCTTCGATTTCAGGAAAGGTGGTTCCACTTGATTTGGCAATTCTCAACAAACCTCCGGTCATGGTCAGACCAGCATTTCCGGTCATGCCATTGGTGCTGAGATCCAGGGTTCCGAGGCTGATGTTCACATTGTTGTTGACTACAATTGCACTGGTCACCGTTTTTGTTCCAATTGCAGACACTGCGAGGTTGTAGAAAGAAGTTGGCGCCCCTGATAAAATCTGGGAACCGTTTCCATTGAGTTCGATGGTTCCCCCTGTGAGGCTATATGTGGCGTATCCGCTCAGTTGAGGAAGGATCATTCCTGTCTCAGCCAGTTGATAGACTCCGTCTGTCATCACCAGTCGGCCGCTTCCGGTGAAATCGGCAGTCTGTATTCCGACAACGGTTCCAGTCTGAATTTCAAGCCGGCCACCATTTACAGGATCCACTAAAGTGCCGTTTGAAATCCCGACATTGTTGGATACCGATAGCTTTTTGGCATTATTGATCAACTTCACAATCACCACTTTCCCGGTACCTCCGCTGGTCAGTCCATCTCCGGTTACCTGATCGTCTTTGCCAGTATACCAGAAAGTCGAAGTCTGATTAAAATCTTTGTTGGAAACACTCAGCTGAACATTTCCTGCAATGGCTGTATTCTTTACAAGTCCCTGTAAAGAAGTGATGTACAGCGTACTTCCTTGTGCAGAAGAAAAAGTATTCACTCCGGAAGGGGATGCCGGCTGGGTCACCAGTAAGGGCGTGTTGTCTGGTTTCCAGTTAAAATCCAGTGAACCTCCTGACAAAACCGTCAGGCTTGAATTCTGGTTCAAAACCAGATTATTATTGGCCAGTTGCACTTTGGCTCCACTGTTGATCACAAACGGAATTCCTTTGTACGACGTTGGAGAAGGACAAATCGTGGTTCCTGCATCCACAAGTTGGGTATTGGTACCGGTAAAATTAAACTGGACATCACCCAGAAATCCTGCATTCACCAGGGTTGCGTTTGGTCCGGTGGTGAGATTTCCTTCCAGATTCACTTTCGATTTAATGAATCCAAGTGTTGTGGTATAGCTGTTTTGGTTGAGAGAAAAATTGGTTGTGGCCCCAGAATTCGATCCGCTCAGATCAATATTGCCTTTCACCGTAAGTGTAATCACACCTGCCGCTCCATTGCTGGCAGCCACACTGAAATCACCTGCGCAATCCATCACCAGATTTCCTTTTACTGTAAGGTTTAACGTGGAAGAACCCGTCGCCATAAGGACAGCACGTGATGAACCGATACCTCCGCTCAGGATCAGGTTTCCTCCGATCTCTACGGTGGATGTCGTGTTCTGACTCAACTTGAAATTGGCATTCCCTCTCGCAGAAACGAATTCAACGTTGTTGTGTACCAGGTTGTAGGTTCCGGTACCCAGGATTCCGTCCCAGTTTGGTGCTGGTGTGGTCCCGGCAATTGAACTGGCAAAGTCAATGTATACATTCCCGAAAAAAGCCTGATAACCTCCTGGCCCGGTGCTCGCTGTATTATCTGCAGCGGAAGCCAATGGAACATTAGGATCCCAGTCATACACTATGAGATTGGAATTTGGTGCGAAATTCTCCACCCCTTTCCAGATGGAACTCGCCAGACTCGCAAACTGGAAATCCAGCACAATATCGGCTCCGTCTTCTGCAATAAACGGTTTGCCGGAAGCGACGACGAAGTTCTTCCCTGTGTACAAATCCCCGTTGGTGTACACTTTCAGGTAGTTGTTAATCGTAAATGTCCCGGTTCCCGAAACACTGAACGATCCGCCGCTGAGAATGTGCAGGTCGTTGATGGATGTCGAACCATTTCCCAGAATGACGGTTCCCTGAATGTAGGCGATCTGGGATGTACCTGGCGTACCATTCGCACCCAGCGCTCCCCAGCCGCCTGCTCCTGGGACTTGTCCTGTACAACCCGCCACATTATTGCAGCGGCACCAGGTTCCGGCTGCTGTATAAGAACCACCAAAAACAGAAGACAAAAAGGCTCCGTTCACAGCACCGAAATCGACAATATTAAATGTTCCGGAAACCGCCACATTACTGTTGGCCAGACTGGCACCAGTGTTGATGGCCGTCAGAGTTTCGCTGGTCTTGGCTGCGGAATACACAACATCTGAAATGGTTTTGGCTCCATTTACCAAAGAATACGGACTACCAGATGAATAATTTGATCCGGAGGAAGTAGTCAGGGTAAATGGATTTCCCGCATCCTGATCCAGTTGCGCATTGCCATCCACCGCTGAAACCGTAAACCCTGTCAATGCCTGGTTAACAGAACCATTGCCAGGCTGTGTTGTAAAACTCAGTCTGTCGGCCACTACTTCAATCTGATTCACGGTTCCTGCAACATTGGAAACCTGATTGGCAAAAGCACCAAAGAGAGAAGAAGCACTGGCCCCGGCTGCTGCGGTGTTGGCACTTGTGATGGTGTACACCAGTTGAAAATTATCGGTTACCGGAGTTTTAAATGTGATGCGGAGAGTCAGGTCTTTTCCGAAACCATCCAGAGCCGTTACATCTGAACCAACAGACGACAATGAGGAAAAAATCAGATCATTTCCGGAAACCACCCCGTATGCCAGTCTGGAAGACTGGGTTACTCCACCAAACAAAGCAGCCGACTGAATCGAGGAAGCATCATTCACCTGAATGGTGATGGCATCCAGAACTGTGTTAAGCACATCGGTATCTGAAAATCCGGAGCCACCGTCGCGGATGGTGAATTTCATCACACCTACACTCACTCCGGTGGAAGATGCGAGAGGGTTCAGATAATTGGCATACAAAATATCAGAAGTTCCATACCCTGAAGTTGCCAGAATATCCGATGAAGCCGATGGCTGAATCGGAGTGGTTGCATTGGCCAAAGGAACAGTAACTGCTGTCCTGTAATTGTAGGTTTCCGGATTGGTTCCATCCCAGTTGTATGGTATCAGTATATAATAATAGTCTGTGCTGGCAGTAAGACCTGTATTGGAAAAACTTGTGGTAGCATTGCTGGTCACATTTCCGATCAGGATTGCATCGCCATACGTAGAATTGACATTATAACTGTTTGCATCCGATGGAAGAAATGTGGGTGCAGCTCCCGTCCTTCTGAAAATCAAATATCCATCCGCATTGGAACCCGATGCAGAGAAGGCAAGATTGATCTGATTGTAGGCAAGGGCAGTCGCTGAAAAAACAGCGGAATGAGCGGCCGGCTCAGTTGCCAATGTATAAAATGTCGTACTGGCAGGACTCGTGAGCTGGTAACAATTGCCTGTATTATTGTAATTGTAGGTTGTCGCCCGGTATTGTGTTTCAGGTGCCAGACCCGTAATTCCGGAAACTGAACTTCCTGCACCCTGGAACACAACACGGTTATTGGCATCAATCTGGGCGGCCAGAGTAAAACTGGTATTAGCGGTGTAGGCCGTTCCACTGGCAGGAAGAGTATTTCCATCTGCGTTCCGGCGGATTACCACCATACTTCCATCCCCGGCAGAACCTGTCCAGGCAACATCAGCACCACCTGAATTGATGGACGAAATGGTTACAGAAGTTGTCGTGGCTGGTGCCGAACAGGATGATCCGCATGTGACGACCACATTGTCCAATCTCCAGGGAGATGTGGTGGCAGATGATTTTTCAAACCGGATGTAAACCGCACTGAATCCGGTGTACGCTGATAAATCCACTGAACAGGCAGTGGTTCCATTGGCTGTGGTGTTGCTGTGATCGTAAGTTGCTTCTGTGGTGAACCCGGATGACTGACTTGTTGTGGAAACTTTTACCCACAATGTTTTACCGGCCGGATTTGAAGTTCGGGCCAGATCAAAAGTGAGCAAAGCTGGATTGGAAAGGACGACTGTTGTCAGGTCACCAACAGCAGCATTGAAGCTGGCGGTGCCTGCCAGTTCGGTCCAGCTCACTCCGTTGTTCAACCAACCAGCTGGCGTGGCACCAGAACTGAATATTTCCGACAAACAAGGACCAGTGAGCGTTGCACAGGAAGTCTGACCAATAACCGAAACATTATAATCAATCGCAGCGCCGCTGTTGGTGTAGGGTACAATCGTAAAATAATAGGTCAGTCCGGAAGAAAGTCCGGTCGCTGTAAATGTCTGAATTCCCTGTGCTACATTCTGCGAATTGCTTCCGTTCGCAACCGGAGTGCCGTCTGTAGGAGTTGAGATTGAACCATAACCAATCGAACTCCACTGTATCAGATAACCATCCGGAATTGTTCCTGTGGAGGCATCTGTCCATGTAAGCGGGATCGTGGCTGATGTCGTAGTCCCGCATGAAAATGAAGCAGCACCATTGGTCGGTTCTGGTTTGGGTGTGGAAAAACTTCCCTGACTGGAATACACAGTTCCGACTGAATTAGTGGCAAAGGACTTAAAGTAATAGGTTGTTCCGCCTGATAATCCCGAAATATTCTCAGTGAATGATCCCGTTCCAAAGGTTCCTGTTGATGAAACTTTGGTTCCGGCTCCGTCTGCAAATCCGTTGGTGAGACTGTAATAAACGCCTCTTTCCGTAATGGATATTCCTCCGGTGGATGTTGCATTTCCACCCAGAACGGCTGAATTCGCCAGCACCGATGAAATAGTTGGTGTTGTAACCAATACCGGAATACTGAGAATGGTTCTAATGTTCCCTGCTGAGACAGGATCGCTTCCCGTGGTGGTTCCGGATGTAAAGCCAAACCCAGAAAATGCTGTAGCGGCAAGATTCAGGTTGTTCCCGCCGGTTGCTCCCGTTGCCAGATCGGCGGTCACAAACACATAACCGGTCGAACCGGAACTGATCAGTTGCGAAACAAAGGAAGGAAACACATGAGTGCCGGTTCCAAGAGAAGTAGATTTGGTCGATAATATGGCGTCTCCCGCATCCAGCATGCCATCTGTCGAATACCGGACTTTCAGATTCAGCAGGTCGGCAGCCGAATAGGTTCCGGCTGTGGTAACAGTGAAGGCATTGAATGTGGCATTCGCCAGGGTGACGGCAAGGTCAAACTGACCAAGCACAACATTGGTAGCACCTGCATTGTGCGAACTTGCTGCGGGAGAACTCCCGGAAATGGCAATGCTGGCAACCGGACCACCTCCAGATCCTGTCGTTGGATTTTCAGTTCCGGAATGATTCGAAGTGAACGTTCCAACTGTAAAGGCCCGTTCCGTCCGAACACGATAAAAGTACGGCGTGGATGCATTAAGTCCCGAAACCAGTGTGGAGGTACCTGACACAGCCAGATTATTGTAACCACTCACAAATGAAGAAAAATCACTGGCGGTGGAAACATCCAGACGATAGCCGGTTGCACCCGAAACGGAAGACCAGTTGGCGGTAAAATCGTTGGCATTGATGCTGGTGGCGGCCGAAACGGTCGGAACAGCCGGAATGGGATCAATCAGAAAATTGTCCAGATCGATACTTCCTACCCCGGCAGAAAAAGCAAATTTGAAATCGGTAAGAGTCTGTGAGGGAGTTGTTGCCGCACCGTCATTGATTTCGCGGGTGGTTCCGATCCAGATATCATAGGCATCTATGGCTACCGATTCAAATGTACCATCCGGTGCTTTGTAGGTAAGTGCAGTTCCGCTGTTGTTGATTACCCAAAGAACCGTTTGCGTACCGGAATAAACTGCCGAATTGGTTCCGGCAGATAAGTTCCGGATGGAAAACTGACCAGCGGTTGCCGTCCAGTTGATCCCGATTCTGGAATGGGTAGACGCATTGGCCTCAGCAGAATTGGCGGTACCAAATCCGGAGCCAATCTGGAAAGTTGCGGCTGATGTCTGCGCTGCTGCATTCCCTGACACTGTCAGATCAAACCGCATCATCATCGAGGAAGGGACCGGAGCAAAATCAGTCGTACGCGACATGGCTCCAGCATTGGCTGAACGTGCAAATCGCAATTTATTTCCGCCCGTTGTGTTGATTGACAATACTGTCCCTGAACCTGAAGTGGAAATGGCATTCCATTGCCCTGCCGATGGTGTTGCCGAAACATAGTCTGAAACGACTGTGCTGGAGGAAAAAGTTTGTTCAAGTAGCTGTGAGAAGCCTGTGTGAGCGATGCTGATACAGGCCAGAATTAGTATGCGCTGGACGATTTTTTTCATGCAATCCGGAAAAGTTGAACTCATCTTCAATTCGCTCAGAAACCTTACTTTCCGTTTTACCCGGGTTTCCCTTTTCAAGAAAACTCAACTACTGAACCCAATCTACTGAATAACAGGAGTCAGTACAAGATAAGACTTAAAAAGACAGTTGTTTCAAAGATGATTGAACGATGATTCTGCAAAACAATGCAACTTAATATTACTTGCCGATTAATTCGCATTCGTCCGCCAAAAAAGAAGTTAATGGCGACGAAACGGAGATCCTTCGACACAGAACAGAATCTCTTGCATAGGAACATCGGATCGGATCAACGTTTTTCCACCCGTAAACCATTGTTTTCTTTCAGGAGAAGGCGTCAGTATTTTTGAAATCACCCTCTTTTGCACCTGAAAATTTACTGATTCCATGAAACGATTTCTTCTGTTTTCGCTGTTTCTGATCATCGCCGTTTCCTGCTCCAAATACCAGGTCGGACACGCCCTGTTGGGAATGCCTTCAACCCGGGTTAAGACAATTACTTTTGAGACGAATCCTTCCATTCCAGAACTCACATTTGTGTATCCGGAGCTCAAAACAGACCCATATCTGGCTGAACTTCGTGAAACCCACCAACTGGAAAAGGTGGTGGCTGAAGACAAAACCGACCTGGAAAAAGCGCTGTCCATTCTCAACTGGACTCACCAGCAATGGGAACACAATGGAAGCAACGAACCATCCAAACCCGACGCCCTTACCATTCTGAACGAAACAAAACAGGGTAAAAAATTCCGGTGTGTCGAATATGGTCTTGTTTTAACGGATGCCCTTCAGGCCATTGGGCTTCATGCCCGTATGCTGGGCTTAAAAACCCGGGATGTGGAAACCTGCAAAGCAGCTGCCGGTCATGTACTGGCCGAAGTCTGGCTGAAAGAATTCAACAAATGGTCGATTCTGGACGGGCAATTCAATATTTTGCCTGTTCTGGAAGGAAAGCCACTGAATGCGGTTGAGTTTCAATCGGCGATTGTTCAATCCAAACCCGTTCAATTCATGAGAAAATCCGGGATTGTTCCAAAAGAAAACCGCAGAGCCTACTTTCATTTCATTTCACACTATCTGTTTTATTTCGATGTAAGTCTGGATGAACGCCGGCTGGTGGACAACAACATCCGAAACAAAATTGATGGAAAAACCAGGCTTATGCTGGTTCCCTCCGGTGCAAAAAATCCGGAGATTTTCCAGCAGAAATACCCCATGCGATACTGCGTATACACGCATTCGCTGGCCGACTTTTACAAACCGCCGGGCTTGTAGACGATTTTAGTTTCAGGTCTGATTACACCCAGTTTTTCAAACTACCCAAGCGTTCATGGGTGGCTTTCAGCAATGCTTCCCTGTGATCAGGATGGGCTATTTCGGCAAGAGCAATCGCCCTGGCTTTCAAATCTTTTCCATACAAATAAGCTGAGCCGTATTCGGTCACCACATAATGAACATGTGCCCGGGTTGTGACCACGCCGGCTCCTTCTTTGAGGAAAGGTACGATCCGGCTTTCACCTTTCGATGTCACGGACGGTAACGCAATAATGGCCTTCCCTCCTTCCGATAAAGAAGCGCCCCGGATAAAATCCATCTGACCACCCACGCCGGAATACATTCTTGTTCCGATACTGTCCGCACAAACCTGACCCGTGAGATCAATCTCAATGGCCGAATTAATGGCAGTGGTTCTTGGATTCTGGCGTATAATGGATGTATCGTTTACATAACTACAGTCGAGCATGGCTACAATGGGATTATCATCCACAAAATCATAGAGTTTACGACTTCCCATCATGAACGTAGAAACAATTTTCTCCCGGTATTTCTTTTTGAATTTACCGGTGATGATGCCCCTTTCCACCAACGGAAGGATTCCGTCTGAAAACATTTCGGTATGAATCCCAAGATCCTTGTGATTGGTAAGTGCCGCCAGTACGGCATTGGGAATTTCTCCGATTCCCATCTGAAGAGTCGCTCTGTCCTCGATCAGTTCGGCTGCAAAATTTCCGATTCGGGTCGCCATCGGACTGATTTCACCCAATATCGCTTCGTGCAGCGGATCATGACCTTCCACCAGAAAATCAAGTTCCCGCACATGAATCTGGCTGTCGCCGTGCGTCCGGGGCATAAACTGATTTACCTGAGCAATCACCAGATCGGCCATTTCAATTGCCGCTTTGGTGGCATCGATGGAAACACCCAGTGAACAGAAACCATGCGGATCGGGAGGACTTACCGAAATCATCGCCACATTCAGTGGAATGATGTTACGCCGAAACAACTGTGGAATTTCGGACAGGAAAACCGGAACATAAGCCGCTCTTCCTCTGCGAACTGCATCCCGGCAATTGGCTCCGATGAAAAATACATGAGATTGAAAAATGCCCTCATACTGATCATCCAGATACGGTGCATCACCTTCTGTGTGGAGGTGAAATAGTTGCACATCGTTCAGACGGGCAGCCTGACGGACCATTTCCTGGATCAGAATCTGGGGTGCTGCGGCAGCCGTATGGATAAAAACATGGTCACCTGATTTTAAATGGGAAATTGCCTCTTTCGCTGAACTGAACATACTACATTTATTTCGTGCAAAGGTAAGAGCGACTTTGGAAACTGACCACCGTCAGGAACTGATAATAGTCTATTCAGAAAATGGACTTTCTCATTTTGCTGAAAGCTTCCCAGGCTGTGGAGTTGAAATGAATGATTTTATTAAAATTTTCCATGATTCTGAACCTTTGATTTTTTGAGACCGGATTCCTTTTCTAATCTTGGAACCAAAACCAGAACAACCGATGAAAAATCTTCTCTTCCGGCTACCTTTTTTCGGGGCCATTCTTGTTATTTTTATTTCTGCTTCTTCCCCTTTACAGGACAAAGGAGGAGATGGTGCACTTGGACTCTGGCTAACGGGTTCCGGCAAAGCCAAAATCCGGATCTACAAAGACGCAGCCAATAAGTACAATGGCAAAATTGCCTGGCTTAGAGAACCCAAATACGAGGACGGAACCGTGAAAGTGGACAAAAACAACCCGGATCCGGCCAAAAATAAAACGCCTTTGCTGGGACTCAACAACCTGTCCGGTTTTGTGTATGATGGCGACAACGAGTGGACTGACGGGCATATCTACGATCCGGAAAATGGCAAATCATACAAATGCAAAATGGAACTGACGGACGCCAATACCCTTGAAGTGCGGGGCTACGTCGGTATTTCATTGTTTGGCAGAACCGACGTGTGGAAGCGCCAGAAAGAATAAGGACAGAACCCTGACAAATCCGCGAATCCATTTCTTTTGTCACGAAAACGGCAAAACCGGACTGGTATTTGCGAGTGAGCGATTCAATGAAATATTCTCAAAAGGCGCTGGTTACGGGTGCCAACGGCCATCTGGGTAACAATCTTGTCCGGTTTTTACTATCAAAAGGAATTCCAGTCCGGGCCAGTGTGCGGAATCCCGCTTCCTGCAAAGAAGCCTTTGAAGGACTCGATTGCGAAGTGGTGAAAGCCGACATCACCGACAAGGCCTCGATGGTAAAAGCCCTGGAAGGAATCGAAGTTTTTTATGCGGTAGGTGCCGTGTTTAAACTTTGGGCCCGTAATCCACAGAAGGAAATTTACGAGAACAATCTGGAGGGTGTCCGGATTACGATGGAGGCAGCAGCCGAAGCCAGAGTGAAACGGGTGGTGTACATCAGCTCGATTGCCGCCCTGGATTACACAAAGCACCCCATCCGCGAAGACGGAGGCTACAATCCGGATCGCCGTGACCCTTATTACAATTCAAAAAACGACGCCGAAAAACTGGCCATTCAACTGGCGAAAGAACGGGGTCTTGATCTGGTGATTGTGATGCCGTCCGCCATGATCGGTAGTGAAGCCTACGGAAAACTGAACACTTCCTACAATATCATACGACTCATTTTAAAAGGAGAAGTTCCCATTGAAACCGGCATTGCCGTAAACTGGGTCGACGTGAAAGATGTAGCGAAAGCAAGTTGGCTGGCGGCTGAAAAAGGACGGTCCGGTGAACGCTACATCATCGCCAACGAAAAAGCGATGAGCATCCGCGATACCACCCGCCTGGCGATGGAACTGTTTCCTGAACGAAAGATCAGCCTTCCTGTGGCAGTGCCCCGGTTTCTGTTGTTCACCTTCGCCTGGATTCTGGAAACCGTGAGCAGGATCACAAAATCAGCTCCACTCCTGAGCACTAAAGAAGTGGCCATGTTTGCGGGACTCCGTCAGGATTTCGACATTTCCAAAGCAAGGACGGAACTTGGTTTCGAGCCAACCCCACCGGAAACAGCCGTGAAAGAAGCCATGCAGTATTGGGTGGCCAATGAGAAGCG
>DAIOVD010000094.1:14840-15921 GCA_036759185.1 Catalimonadaceae bacterium
ATTCAGAAGCCAAATTAAAACCTGTGTCTTTTTTCGGAATTTGAATCCAAAAGACACAACTCTTGTGTCTTTTTCAAAATTTTCAACGCAAAAGACACAACAACCGTGTCTTTTTGTTTTTTTTCTACTCAAAAGACACAGACTTCAAAATAATTCGGTCTTCACTATTTCCAGGCGGATTCCAAAGAAGTGTAACAAGTGTCACAGTCCAGCCCCCCGGCAACTTGTAGTATTGGACGTGCTAAGAGGCCGGTTCCAAGATGCCGTCATATCTCCGGCTCTTCACAACCATCCGTCAGCAAAAAATCGTCCGACATAATTCAATCAACACACAAAATGAAAAATATCCTGATCCTGATTCTGTTCGCATCCACCATATCAATCAGTTGTAAAAAAGAGAATGTAGGGGCCGGGAATGACCCAACCGCTCAAATCAATGCCTATCCAAAGGAGCCCTTATCTGGCGACGAAACCGCCAGTCTGCTGATGATGAGGGAAGAAGAGAAACTTGCCCACGATGTATACATGGCACTTGGAAACAAATGGGGCACCAATATTTATTCGAACATCGCATCCAGCGAACAATCCCACACCAATGCGGTGCTTACCCTCATTCAAAAATACAATCTTACTGATCCGGTTGGCTCAAATCCTGCAGGGGTTTTCCGTGATTCCACCCTCCAGACTTTGTATAACCAGCTCGTCGCCAAAGGTAGCCTTACCGCTCTGGATGGATTCAAAATTGGCGCCACTATAGAAGACCTCGACATTTACGATCTCAACAACTGGAGTTCAAAAACCGACAACCAGGACATCCGGTTTGTGTACCAGAATTTAACCAAAGGGAGCCGCAACCATCTCCGTTCATTTTACAGCCAGATTACCGGTTCTGGCGGCAGCTACACCGCTCAGTACCTCACTCAATCTGAACTGGAAGCCATCATCAACAGCCCAAAAGAAACCGGTTCCTGGTAAAAGACATTTGGTTTCTGGGCGCCATTTCCGGCTATACACTTCAATTCCTCAGTCGCTTCACTCCTTGTGGGCTTTCCGTTTCTATCCGGGGCGCAGACGCTGCGAT
>DAIOVD010000095.1:0-14610 GCA_036759185.1 Catalimonadaceae bacterium
TTTCAAAAGAAACCATTGAAACACCGAACAGACAGGTGCCGGACGGTGTTTCAATGGTTTCTTTTGAAAGTGGTTTGCCAGGATGGAAAACTGGAAGGTTTGTATGCGAAACAAATTCTGGCGAAGACGGGGGTTTTCTATGAATCAAGATGGTTTGAGCCCTGGAAACCACTTTCAAAAGAAACCATTGAAACTCCGTCCGGCACTTGTCTGTTCGGCGATTTTACGGTTTCCTGGAATGGAATTCAGATTGGATTTGAAATTTGTGAAGATGGCTGGCACCCTGTTAACCGTCCGGCCCGGAAAGGAGCAGCCCAGCACGCTGACCTTATCCTGAATGCTTCTGCCTCCAATTATGGAAGAGGAAAACGCGAAGAACGACATGCTGTGATTGAAAGTCTGGCCGGAGTGCACGAAGGATATTATCTCTACACCAACCTTGTGGGCAACGAATCAGGAAAGCTCATTTTCGATGGTGAAATCATGTTTGGTTCTGACGGTGTGGTGTTGTCTTCTTCCGCCATGCTTTCGATGAGAGATGTGGAAGTGGCGGTTTTTGATCTGGAAGAATCAGAACCATCATTTGAAAAAGCTGCTGAACGAAACGACTTCGAAGAATTTACGACAGCAGCCGGACTCGGTTTGCTGGATTATTTAAGAAAATCCGGAAGCAAAGGATTCGCCCTTTCTCTTTCAGGAGGTGCCGATTCCGCCGCATGTGCGGTTCTGGTAGCAGAAATGCTCAAACGAGCAGAGTTGAAACTGGGCAAAACAGAACTGGAACGAAAGCTGGGCTTCAAACTGAAAGGAAATACAGCGAAGGAATGGTTGGGGCAAATTCTGGTATGTGTTTATCAATCTACTGCCAATTCAGGAGACGTAACCTTTAAAGCCGCCTCCGATCTGGCTACCGATCTGGGAGCCGAATTTCACCACTGGAAGGTTGACCATCTGGTGGATGCATACACAAAACTCACCGAACAAAGCATAGGTCGTCCACTTTCCTGGGGAACTGACGATCTGGTTTTACAAAACATTCAGGCAAGAACGAGGGCACCCGGCATCTGGATGCTGGCCAATACCCGAAACTTCCTGTTACTCACTACCAGCAACCGGAGCGAAGGAGACGTGGGCTACTGTACCATGGACGGCGACACGGCAGGAAGCCTGGCCCCCATCGCCGGTGTGACCAAGCATTTTATTCGCCAGTGGTTGGTCTGGGCACGGGACCATCTGCAGTATCCTGTTCTCGAACAAATCATCGCACAGCAACCGACCGCTGAGCTCCGTCCTTCCGAACAAAAGCAAACCGATGAAGCCGATCTGATGCCCTATGATTTACTGGAACAGATTGAAGTCTGCTGGATCGGCAACCGGATGAGCCGGGAAGAAACGATAGCCCGTCTGAAAGAAACCCGTACGGAAGAAGGAGATTATCTGGAATCACAGGTGGACAGATTCATCACTTTATGGAAACGCAACCAATGGAAACGGGAGCGTCTGGCACCGTCCTTTCATCTCGATCGTTTCAATATTGATCCGAAAAGCACCGGACGGTTTCCCATTCTTTCAAAATAAATATGGAAGAAAGGATTCAGATTGGCATTTACAGCGACACCCATGGCTGGCTCGATGAAGGACTGATCAAGGACTTTTCGGGCTGCAAAGAAGTCTGGCATGCGGGCGACCTGGGAAATATGTCAGTGGTGGAACCCTGGTTCAAAAAAGGAAATCTGAGAGCTGTGTACGGCAATATCGACGGAACGGATGTGCGCCAGTACTTTCCGGAATATCAGTTTTTTGATGTTCAGGGATTTCCTGTCCTCATGCTCCACATCGCCGGAAAATATCCCCGGTACAGTGATCTGGGGCGCAAACTGATCCGGGAACTAAAACCCAGAATGATTGTCTGCGGCCATTCTCATATCTGCCGGGTAGTAAAGGAAGATGGCATTCTGTACACCAATCCGGGAGCTGCCGGACGGCATGGCTTCCATAAAGTGCGTACCGCCCTGAAAATAGCATTTGAAAACGGAAAGCCAGTGGAAGTGCGGGCGATGGAGCTGGGTCCGAGAAGCGAACAGTTTACCGGCGAATAAAACTAGCCACCAGAGTGATGGCTGCCATTACAGCCATGGCAATGTTGATCCAAAAAAGGGATTCGTTCTTTTTTGCCACCAGATCAATTTCATTGGGGTCGGCCTTTTCGATCCAGGCATAAAACGAATCCTCTGCTTTTGCTGACACTCCTGCAGAAGCTGATTTACCTTCAACCACCCGAATGACAGAGGTGGGAAATAGAGTATCGTACTGACCCAGTTTCGAATTGAAATACACCCAGTAAATAGCATTCCGGACCTGAAAGTTTCCCTTTTCCTTGGGCACCATCAGGTAGGAAAAGGTCTTTTGTCCGGTCACCCTGCCACCGGCCCTTTGAATGGTCTGCTGGGTATTCGGAGGATACATATCCAGCATTTCAGATTTTGTTGTCAATGGTGGCTGGATGTAACTGATGTTCCCCTCCCCTTTTATACCCATTTCAAATGCCACCCCTTCGTTGATGTTCACCCGGTTCTTCAGCAGTTTTTCCTCCAGAGAATAAACACCGACCGACACATTTCCCTTCAAGGGATGTGCCGGAAGATCTTTCACTGTGATCGTGACTGGTTTGGAGTAAAACGGTTTGATTTCCTCTCCACCCTGGGCACCATAAAACGATGCAGATCCTTTCGCCTTCAGCATGTTGAGCTTGAGGGATGGTATCGTAAATGACTTTGCAACCAGTGGAAACAATGTTGCCTGGTAAATCCGGTACTCGGTGTAGTTCTTTTTACCCACCTTCACTTTGCGGGCGTTGATTTCTTCAATCCCGAAGTTTTCCTCCCAGCAGTTCTCCGGCTTGATTTTCTTCACAATGGAAGCCAGCTGGTTACCGATGTCATAAAACATCAGATCGGCCTGATTTTCATCGGAAACAAGGAATGACATCGTGACGTTCACACCTTCGCCTGCCCAGATTTCAGTTTTGTCGGCCTGGATATTGAACATGGCATCGGCTTTACCTTCGGGAATGTCCTTTCCTTTTTTAAAGAAATCTTCGAAGGGATCATAGGCAAACGGATTGCCTCCGAACGGGTCGCTTGCCTGTTTATCAACCGGTGGTCCCACCAATATGGTAGCGCCTGGTGATTTTATGGTGTTTTTGTTCACCTTCATCACAAAAGGAGGAAGCTTGAAGGTACCTTCCTTTTCCGGCATGTAATTCTGAATGATACTGGCCTCATTGGTTACCTGTCCGTTCATACTTCGCATGGAAGATGAGGACGAGGTGCCTGCTTTGGAAAATCCTGGAATATTGGGAAAGTTGCTGTAGTCGTCGAGGTTCTGGTCCTGTGCTGTCAGAGTTATGGTGTAGATTTCATTCGATCCAATTTTAGAAGGGCCCAGAACAATTTTAATTTTCTGCCCCATTACACCGTTTATCCCAAATGCGAGAAAAAGGAGTGAAAGAAGGAAGGTCCGAAGCGACATCAACAATTTTGGCAGAGTACAGTGTTTTTCAAGATTATCAGAATTCAAAAGGAAATTCAGGTGTTCCTTTTGCCTCATCGGGCGCTAAATTGAAAAATCCTTTCTAAAAAATCTCAAAAAACACTTGCGAACGGTTTTCTCAGATCCATATATTTACAGACACTACAACCAGATTCTAAACTTATTTACTGATTATGACGACTATGCTGGAATACGTTAAAATGATTTTACGAAAAGTTAGCTTTGATCGTTCACTCTTTGAAAAGGAATTGCGAAAGGCGATCAACCGTCTTCTTGAACAGGAAATACCTCAATTGAAGGAATGGTGTTATGCAAATTTCTCCGTTCGGTACAGGGTTGTTCTCAACCGCTGCTTTGGTCCGGCCTGATTTGCAAAGCCTCTAACCAACCAGAAAAGGCTGGATTCTTTTTTCGAGTTCCGCATATGGAATATATCCGCTGCTGAGTCCAATGGCTTTCCCATCGGGCTGCTGAATGACACAGGCCGGGAATCCATTGATTTTCCAGCGTTGCGACTGGCTGAATTCGTTGATGGTTTCCTGTTCGAGATCTTTGGATGCCAGTAAAGGCAACACTTCTTTGGCAGGAATTCCTTCCGCTTCAAATAATGGAAGGTATTCCGGGTATTGAACCGGATCGATTCCGTCGCTATAAATCCGTTTTTGAATGGCATGACTGAAAGCAACGACTTTGTCCGGATGAAACTGCTTGTAGACCGTCAGTACTTTGGCTGGTTCCAGTGAACTGTAGGTGGCAGTACCTTCTTTCAGGGTTTTGTTGATGAATGTTTCCCCGAAACGGATTCCGGTGTATTGTTCCACTGTCTTATAAGCATTGGAAATGAATCCTGCCATGTTCGACAAAGGTCCGATCCGGTTACCGGTAATCATGCCTCCTGAGATCACATCGAATTTAAGCTGGCTTCCATATACGTTTTCAAGTTCGATCATGACGGGACCGAAACCATAACACCACCCGCAAAGGGGATCAAATACGGTGATGAGTGTATTTCGTTTACCTGCTGCCATCCTCAATTCTCATTCGATTCAAAGGCATTGAGCGCCTCTTCAATTTTCTCAAAAACCTCGTCTCTTCCCAGTCCGGAAACAGCCGAACTTATCACCATTGGCGGGAGCGCTTCCCATTCTTTGAGCATTTCTGCACTGAACGCTTCCACTGTAGCCTTTGTTTTGGCAGTCGATTGCTTGTCAGCTTTTGTGAAAACGATGTACAATGGCAGGCGATTCTTACCTGCAAAGGAGGCAAATTCAAGATCTGACTTCTGTGGTGGAACCCGGCTGTCGACCAACAGAAGGAGCCCCATCAGATTGGTGCGGTTCACCAGATAGTTCTTCACCATTTTCTCCCATTTCACCCGTTCTGTCTGTGAAACTTTGGCATACCCATAACCGGGAAGATCGACCAGATACCATTTATCATTCACTAGAAAATGATTGATTACCTGAGTTTTACCAGGAGTTGACGATATCTTGGCTGCCCCTTTGTTCTGGAGAAGAGCATTAATGAGGGACGATTTGCCGACGTTGGACCGGCCGATTAATGCCACTTCCGGAAAGCGAGGTTCCGGGCACATTTTCCAGTCGGTGCTGGATTTGATGAACAGGTATTTCATGGTAAAAGGAACGCAAAGATGCGGCTTGTAAACCGTTCCATTGCACTTGTAAGAAATAACATTTTTGAGGAACCAAAAATCACCTCTGAGCCAACACTTTTGTATCGCAGGGTGGAAGAGCCATCCGGCAGTTTCGAATTCTATTCATTTCCGGGGCAGGCCATCAGGAAAAGAGGCCTACCCAAGTTAAAAAAAGAAACATTATGAGAGTATTTGCCATTTCCCTATTGATGGTCTTGTTCTTTTCGGCCAACGCTACATACGGCCAGAACGAAAACACCCAGGCAGAAGCGCTGGTGGAACAAGGCGATGTTTTGTACAAAAACAAAGGGAGCAAACGTGAAGCCCTGGATAAGTACAAAGCCGCTCTGGAAATCCATCCTGAAAACGTCAGGGCGAATTACATGGCAGGATTGTGTTATCTTCAGACTTCCCAGAAGTCAATGTCTCTTAATTACTTTCTCAAAGCCCATGATGTCGAGCCTGATTTTGTTCCGGAAATTAAACTGGGACTCGATCTGTTTCCGGATCTCCGCTTTCTGATAGCCAAAGCCTATCAGGTGGGTGAAAATTACACCATGGCCAATCAATACTTCGGCTTTTTTAAAGAATCGGTTGAATCAGGGAATGGAAGCCGATACTCTCAGATTAACAAAGGTGCGGCCATCCGTACGGCAGACCGCAAAATTTTCGAATGTCTGGTAGCGGAAGACCTTCAGAAAAAACCATTGGATTCCCGATATGTAAACATTAAAGGTATCAACAGTCCGTATCCGGATTACGGTCCGGTTTTCACTCCCGATGGAAAACAAATGTATTTCACATCCAGAAGGTTGGGCGGTGCATCCTCCCAGGTTGATGATGACCTTCACTTTTTTGAAGATATTTATGTAGCAACCAGAGACAGTGCCGGCATCTGGAGCAATCCCCGATTGGTAACTGAATTAAGCACACCTGGTCACGAATCTGTGTTGTGTATCTCTCCGGATGGAAAAACAATGGTGATTTCAAAAGGTGACGGAAACGGAGACCTTTTCATGGCCAGCAGGAAAAGCGATGGCACCTGGGGAACTCCGGAATCGATGGGAAAAAACATCAATACTTCTTCCCGTGAAACCGCTGCGTATGTTACAGCAAAAGGAAACAAAATATTCTTCATCAGCGACCGGTCCGGTGGTTTTGGTGGAACCGATATATACTACTCTGAAAGGAGAAGCAATGGAAACTGGGGTTCTGCGGTAAACCTGGGACCGAAAGTCAATACCATTTATGATGAAGACGCTCCGTCGCTGAATAAAGAAGGAAACGCATTGTATTTCAGTTCCAAAGGACACAAAGCTATGGGTGGATTCGATGTATTCAGAGCCACCTGGGATGCCGGAAATCAGGTATTCAAAAGCCCGGAAAACCTTGGCTTCCCGATCAACTCGGTGGATGATGATAATACCTATGTCTCTTCCCCTGATAAAGACAAAAGCCTGGCATACTATTCTTCATTCAAAGAAAATGGTGTAGGCGACCTTGATATCTATCAGATACTTCAGGGTGCTCCTGTTCCGGATTCTGTGAAGAAAGCGAGAGAAGAATTTAAAGAACTGGCGAAAGCAAACGAACCACTTATGGAAAATGAAGTGAATGAGCTATCAGAAGACAGCAGTGCGACAAAAGCAGCGGAGGCTGACAGAATTGCGAAGAAAGAAGAAATCCAGAACAATGCGGTCGCCTCATCTGAAGCTGGCACAAAGGGAAATTTTGAAGTAAAAGTTCTGGAAGAAGATCCTTCTGCTTCCACAGCCAACGGACAGGGATACTATATGTACGATCCGATGAAAGATCTTCAAACAGCCAGTGCTGGTCGAAAGGAAACTGCAGTGCGGATTCTGGTTCTCGATACTGACACACGGATTCCACTGGATGGTGACGTGGTGTTCATTGATCAGGATACCAAAGAGAAAATCACACCTGTCCGTGTCCGGAATGGTGTCTATGAAATTATGATTGCCAACGCTACATCGAAAAACTTTATGGTGGCGATTGAAAAAGAAGGCTTTCATTTCAAAAACATCATGGTCAACGTGCCGCCTGCTTCCAGAAGTCGTTCGATCTTCGTGACCCGAAACATCGAACTGAAGCGCCACACATTGAACAAGCCCAGAATACTCCGCAATGTCTACTTCGATTTCGATCAGGCTGAAATCTCTGAACGATCCAATCACGAACTGGACATGCTTTACAAAATGCTCACTGAAAACGACAAATTGATCATTGAAGTATCCGGTCACGCTGATTTCCTGGGCGAAGATGATTACAACAATGAATTGTCTAAAAAGAGAGCAGAAAAAGTAGTGGCCTACCTTACTTCAAAAGGAATTGACAAAGGACGTCTTCGTGCCATGGGCTACGGAGAAAAGAAGCCAGCTCCTGGTACTGACTCAACCGAAAACGGAAGAGCGCTGAACCGCAGAACAGAATTTATGATAATGGCACAATAGCCGGTAAGACATAATATAGAAAAGGTGATATGAATAATGAGAAAGAGTCCCCCCAAAGGGGACTTTTTCCTTTTAGCCCAGATTCCATATTGGAAATTCGTAACGAGAGGCTAAAGTGCAATAAATCAGCGCCTTTTATTCGAAATTCGTAGCAGCGCTACGGATACTGAAGAAAAGGTGGTGTAGCCTCTGACTTGTGACGTCATGGCGTTATTTGAAGCAATTTTGGTTCGGAGTAGGATTTCTAATTTGGATTTTGGGTTTAGGAAGAACTGAAGATTTTGCGGTCCTTTGGACTTTCAAAGAGCCAGACATTGAATTCACTTTTTCTTGAAGCCATCGGTCAGGGCGTAGTTCTGGGTTTCGGACTGGCATTTCTGATTGGACCGGCTTTTTTTGCGCTTCTTCAAGCCAGCATTGATCATGGATTTGGTGTTTCTGTGGCTCTGGCATTGGGTGTCGTGGTGAGTGATTGCTGCCTGATGGCGGCCACCTACAGTTTACTCACCCAGCTTCAGCAGATTCCCCATTTCAATGAAATTCTGGGTGTGGTGGGAGGTTTTGTCCTTGTGGGCACCGGCATTTCCGGAATCCTGAGCCCCCCTCCTTCCGGACCAACCATCAAAATAACGATCTGGGATCTCTGGCCCTTATTCCGGAAGGGTTTCAGCATCAATACATTCAATCCTTTTCCCTGGATGTTCTGGTTGTCGACTTCATCTGTGGTTGCGTCGGGTGTTGGAAAAACGAGTGGAACTGCCGCTTTTCTCTTTTTCATGGCTGCTGCACTTACTGTATTTCTGACTGACACCCTCAAAGCCTGGGCCGCACAATTCATCATTCGTTATCTGAGTCCGCTGGTACTCAAAATTTTCAGGATTGTAAGCGGCATTTGCCTGATTGGTTTTGGTCTGAAGCTGTTCTGGTTTGCTTTTTCAGAATGGTCCAGCCGGAGCTAAAAAAGCGTGCTGTCCTTTTGTAGCTTTTACTTGAAGTAGGCACTTACCCTCTTTTTGAAATCCTTGTCTTTCACAATGGTTTTCATCCAGGGATCCTTCTTGATTTTGTCGTATTCCAGTTTCCTGGGGATAAATGCCTGTTCGAACGTGTTCATCGACATTTCCTTTTTTCCCTGAAGAAAGAACGTTGCGGCCAGTCCGTAATTGGCCCTTGGATTGTACGCATCAAAATCCAGTGCCCGGTTGAAATTTACTTCGGCACCGTCCAGATCGTTAAATCGAAGTTTTAAGAAACCCAGTTCGATCCGGTTGAGGGCTTTCCCCAGTGAGGTATCGATTTTAAGGGCTTCATCCAGATCGGCCAGGGCATTTTTGTAATCTTCTTCAATCAAATAAGCCAAACCACGTAGCTCATAGGCCTTACCTTTGTTTGGATCTTCTTTGATGGCAGAAGTAAAATACCGGATGGCTTTGCTGTGACTTCCCATTTGAGAATAGGCATTGCCCACTTCTACAGCACATTCGTATTTACTGTACCCTAGTTCCAGCGCTTCATTGAAATCGTCCACCGATTTATCAAACTGCTTCAATGCTTTATTGATTTTTCCTTTGTAAAAATAGGCTTCTGCATTTCGTTTGTCCTGTTTGATGGCATCTTCAAAGTCCATCAGGGAACGACGATAGTTTTCCTTTATGAAATGGCATTTTCCTCTGAGCAACAATGCACGGGAAAAGTCTGGTTTGATTTCCAGTGCGGCACCATACCAAACCATGGCGGAATCGTATTGCTGGAGATTTACGAAGGCATCACCCAATCCGAGACAGGCATCTATATTCTTTTTATCGAGGCGCTTCACTTTGTAAAATGGCTCGATACAATTCTTAAAGTCTTTCTGAATAAACAAAATCTGACCTTTTTTCAGGTAGGCCGGCATGTAATCATCTTTGATAAACACCGATTGATCCAACGACAGCAATGCTTCACTCAGTTTTCCTTGTTTTTCATTCTGTAAACCCAGAAAATAAAAGCTCTCTGCTGATTTAGGTTTCACAGTGATGGCCTTCTTTACCCATCGAATGGCCTCAGCTGTTTCACCTTTTCCATCCGCGTCACGGGCCTTCTTCATATAGTCTTCGTTGAAGACATCCAGCACTTTCTCCTGTTCGGGATTCAGTCCGATCCGGATCGCTTTCGAAAAAGCAATGGACGCCTGATCATCCAGGCCTTTTTCCAGACTGGCCAATCCTTTCTGAAATTGTCCTCCCGAGAAATTCGGGTTCACTTCGATTGCTTTCTCAGCAGCTGTGAGAGCAGCGTCTAACTTTTTAAGCTTGCGCAGGGCATCCGATTTGGCGCAAATACTCTGCACATCTTTGGCATCAATCTGAATGGCGGAATCAAAATCCTTCACCGCTGCATCGAGATCATTTCCCAGAGCCAGCAATACCCCATGACGGAAGTGGTACTCGTTGTTTTGAGGATCAATTGATAACAGGGTCGCATAGTCGGAAATCGCACGGGTTAAATCGCCACTTTTCTGAAACACCTGAGAGCGGGCTGCCAGGGCACTCTGGAAATTACCATCCAGTTCGATGGCCTTGTTCAGATCTGTCATCGCCCGCTTGGAATCACCCATTGCCAGGTAACACTGTGCCCGTTCGAAATAGTAGTCCGGATTGGCCTTATCTTCTGCAATCACTTTGCCGTATTCCTTCAAAGCCAGCTTGAAGTTCTTGGCCATGTAGCGGGAACGGATTTCTGCCTTATTGCGAATGACCTTATCCGACTGTGCAATCTTATCTTTAATGGATTGATTTTCAGGAAAGATATTCAGTGCAACCTGATAAGCCTGGCGGGCACCTTCATAATCTCTTGTCTTGAATCGCCGGTCTCCTTCGGCCACCTGTTTATCGGCTATGTCTTTCGGGTCCGAACTTCCCGACGCAAGAAGCTTGGTCAGTTCATTGATTTTTGAGCGGGGATAAATCTCAAAAGGCTTAAACGCTCTTGCTTCGGTATACGCTTCCAATGCCGCCGGAAACAATTTTGCCGTCAGCAATGAGTCGCCTTTCGCAATGGCCTTTGTATAATCCGCATCCCGCTTCAGCTGCTCTTCTGACTTCTGGATCTGGGCTTTTACAGCAGCTGCATATAAGGAATCATTTTGTTTCTGAAGATTGATTTGAGTTCCGGTTAAGGTAGAATCCACTTCGGAACCGGATGTTGACACCAGGCGGGCTTTTTTCTCCTTTACAAAAGGTTTGTAGTCTTCTTCAAATGTTTCCGGGGTGTACTCGGTTCCGTTGAGTCGCTTTCCGGAAAAAAAGCTGATACCGTTAATCCAGGCAACCCAGGCATCCCCTTTCTTTTCAAAGCGGATTAATGCCACCCTTTTGCGCATGGGATAGTTCTGGTCAAAGTCCTTATGCTTATTCTTCAGCTGAGAAGTAAAATAAACCTTGATGAAACGATATTCTTTGGATGCAAAATCACTGAGACGCAAATCGGCAAAACTCACTGATTCATCGTACCCCTTTGTATAAAACAGATCCCAATCGTTCAGGTATTTCTGAATGCTCACATCTTTTGGACTTCCGGAATCGGCCTTGAGCGAATACAGGTCGTCTTCAATGTTGACCTTATTGTCGTAAAACATCCGGCCATCTTCTTCCGTGGCCTGCTTCACAATATCCTCCACATCCGAAGCCGTAGTTCCTTTGGTACCCAGTACATTGAGCATCTGCTCAAAATCCTTTACCAGCCCGATGGCTTTACTTCGGATTTCATCTCTGTCACGGGCATCGAGTTCTTTGTCCTGACAGAATACCGTCTGACTTCCGGCTCCTATAAAAAAAGCCAGGATCAGGAGCCACTTCGCCTGATTAATCACAAAACAGGATGTTCTTCTTGTAGTCTTCTTTTTCCGCATTGGTGCGTTTGGAAAGTGACTGAATCAACCATCCGGAATTACGACCCGGACGAATGTATTCTTTCACTGTAAAAAGCCAGTTGTCCAAAGACAGGAAATGATAAGTGATGCTGTTGATCTGCTGGAAAACTATATCACCCGTGGAAACAGCCGCCAGATACTTATTAAGGTGACTCTCCTTAAATTTCTCCGTGAGATAATTCCGTACAAACATTTTGTCTTCCATCGCTCTTTTCAAACCGATGAAATCTGTGGCATGACTGATGGGATTGAGGAATTTCTTTGAATCCAGGCGTTTGGAGAAATCCAGAAACGGCGCTCTGGCTCCAACGATGACCCATTTGGCAGCCCCTGTCCGGTCCGAAACAAATACCTGAAGTGTGATGGTCACTTTCTTTGGAACGCCTTTGTACTTCACCAGGCACTCGGCCTGGGCATACCATGTATCCGAATAGAAATCAAGGAATTTTTCCTGTGTGGTGTCGCAAACTGTTTTCACAAACTGGGCGGCCAGTTCTTTATCCCACAATGGTTCCTGGTAGTTGAACAATGTCCGGACCAGATCAAACCGACTGATCGGCTTCTTCGGGAAATTTGTTTCCAGGTACTGGCGAATCAGCGTATACTGATCATTGTTGAACCGCTCGATAAACTCGTCGATGGTTTTGACTTCAAATGCAAAGTCAGACTCCTGCTGTTTCGAAATGGGTGCCGAAACAACCTGGGCAAATGTATTCCCCTGAAAGCAGAGAACGACTGCCAGCAAAAAGACCAATCGTATTTTCATTAGTTGCGGGAGGCTGAAATTCCAACATTGTTTAGAAATACATCCCACAGCTCAACCGATTCTCCTTCCACTTCCTTTTTGTAGGTCTTTAGAACAACTTCGACATTCTTACGGGTCACATCACTGTAGACCAGCTTATTATCAATAAAGCCTGAGAATTTTTGCTGAAGCGAAATCACCCCGTAGTAAAATCCGTCCGGTGCTTTCCTTAGGTTCGATACATATGAAATATCGGTCCATTCAATGAGTACTTTCGAATATTTGAGGAGTTTCAGTTTGTTGAGGTAGTGACGTATTGGCTGCTGATCTTTCTCGCCATTTGGCTTGGTTGTTTCCACCAGGGAAGAATCACTGAAAAACAAACCGACAGCCTGTTCAACGGCTTTACTCGCGACCGAAGATTCAGTCGACTTATTGGCAATCAGATTCAGGTATTTACCAAGATCATCTGTTTTCTGCAGCGACTTCTGCTTAAACTGCTCATAACTGGCTTTATCCAGATCCAACTCAGGACCCAGGCCCTTTTTCTTTTTGACGGTATCGACAGGTTTCACTTCATATTTCGAGAGGAAAGCTGAGGTAGAAATCATGTTTTTCTTTTTAAGAATTTCGGCGATGGTGGCCGGTTTCGTGCCCAATAACTGCTTGTTTCCGTTGGCAAACAGGATACCGGACAATTCATCTTTCGGAACTGAATAATCTTTGCGGGCAGAATCGCTCATGGCTGAGACCAGGACCGGATTTCCTTCCGCATTCTGAATCACACAGGATACGATTCCCTGATCCTTTGTGAGGAGCCAGTCTTCCGCATGACGGGACTCCGGTGGCCCTTCTACTCCCTTAAATTCGGTAGGGAATGTAAGCCAGGCCCCATTTTCAAACAGAACCAGAACCAGATCTGCTTTTGCCAGCTTCTCAGGCTTGGCATCCGGTGATGGCAGGAAGACTACTTTATCTTTATTGATTTCAGTGATCTTACCGATCTTCTTTGTTTCATTTTTCAGGTACATCACATCTTCCTGCGCAAAAACCTGCGAGCAATAAAGTGCAATGAAACAGAAGGTTATGATGAATGATTGACGAATACTCATGAGATAAAAAACAAGGTGTTATCTGATTTCCAGATTGAATTGCAGCCGCAATTTGAAAAACGAAATCGGAAATCGCAATTTTCCGGAAGGAGTTGGTCTGTAATCGCGAAACCTCTCCCCTGATCAGGGTATCGAAAATCTCATCGCCAACCGGTCGGGAAGCGTTGATTTTTCTTTCCACCCTCGTCTTTTTTCCATAATGTTGCCGGCCTGTTCAACGGTCTCATTCCTGAATGATCTGGATCCTTTCTGCATTTTTGGTAAGCTATCTACTGGGAAGTATTCCCACAGCGGTCTGGACCGGTAAACTCTTTTTTGGCGTAGATGTCCGGACCCAGGGTTCCGGAAATGCAGGGGCCACCAATACATTTCGTGTTCTGGGGAAACCAGCCGGAACATTTGTCCTTCTGTTTGATGTTTTCAAAGGATGGGCTTCCACTTCCCTGGCAGGATTGCTTTTTCAAAATGGTTTGGTTGTTGAAGAAGACCTGCTCTTCTTTAAACTGGTTATGGGACTTGTGGCCGTTCTGGGCCATGTGTATCCCGTTTTTGCCGGATTCAAAGGAGGGAAAGGTGTGGCAACATTACTCGGAATGGCATTCAGCATTTCCTGGCTGGCCGGTCTGATTTGTGTGGGTGTTTTTCTGATTTTATTTATCATCTGGCACTACGTTTCCGTTGGATCGATGGCTGGAGGCGTTACCTTTACAGCCCTGATGATTTCGGGCTTTTGCGGACACGCAAGTCCACCTGCGATCGGACTTTCTGCCTTGCTGACCGTTATGGTGATCTACACCCACCGGGGCAATCTGAAAAAACTACGGGCCGGGACAGAAAACAAGATGTACTTCATCAAACAAAAATCCTGATTTACCAAGACTTCAATTCATCAAATATAAAACAATGACAACTGCCGAATACATTCAAAACAACAAAGACCGATTTCTGAACGAGCTTTTTGAACTTCTCCGGATTCCATCCATTTCTGCGGATTCTGCTTTTAAAAACGACGTCCGCAAAGCAGCCGAATACATCCAGAACAAACTGATTCAGGCTGGTGCCGATAAAGTGGAGCTCTGTGAAACGGCTGGTTATCCGATTGTATATGGTGAGAAAATGATTGATCCGGCGTTGCCAACTGTCCTTGTGTATGGTCACTACGATGT
>DAIOVD010000095.1:14710-15881 GCA_036759185.1 Catalimonadaceae bacterium
GTTGCGAATCCAATCAACATTCTGGCGAAAATGATTGCCAGTATGCACGATGAAAACAACCACATCACCATTCCTGGTTTTTACGACAAGGTATCCGAATTAACAGCGGCAGAAAGGAGAGACCTCAATGAAGCGCCTTTTGATCTGGAAGAGTATAAAAAGGATCTTCAGGTTGGGGATGTTTGGGGAGAAAAAGGATTTACCGTCCTCGAGAAAACCGGTATCCGTCCAACTCTGGATGTAAATGGAATCTGGGGAGGATACACAGGTGAAGGATCCAAAACCGTTCTTCCATCCAAAGCGTTTGCTAAAATTTCAATGCGTTTGGTGCCGAACCAGAGTTCAGATGAAATCACAGCTTTGTTCCAGAAACATTTTGAAGGCATTGCACCACCTTCCGTAAAAGTGGTGGTGAAACCTCATCACGGTGGGGAGCCTGTTGTAACGCCGACTGATTCTAAAGAATATCTGGCTGCAGCACGTGCGGTGGAAAGGACCTTTGGAAAGAAACCAATTCCAACCAGAGGTGGTGGCAGTATTCCCATTGTGGCTTTGTTTAAGAAAGAACTGGGACTGAGTTCCGTCCTTCTTGGATTTGGTCTGGACAGCGATGCCCTGCACAGTCCGAACGAACATTATGGTGTGGTGAATTATTTCAACGGCATCAACACCATTCCTTTATTTTTTGAAGAATACGCCAAAGCGTAAACCACAGCAACGAAAAACCGGTTACCATATAAAACAGAGATGGCTGAAAAAACCGGAGAAGCAGGTGTGATTTTGACCCGTGTAGACGATGTTCTGCAGTGGGCAAACTCGTCCAGCATCTGGCCATTGAGTTTTGGGCTGGCCTGTTGCGCCATCGAAATGATGGGAACCTATGCCAGCAGTTTTGATGTGGACCGGTTTGGTGTCATTCCAAGAGCTTCCCCGCGGCAGGCTGATCTCATCATAATTTCCGGAACTGTCACCTTTAAAATGGCGGACCGGATTAAGAGGCTGTATGAACAAATGGCGGAGCCCAAATATGTGATCAGCATGGGAAGTTGCAGCAATTGCGGCGGACCGTACTGGGAGCATGGTTATCATGTGGTGAAAGGAGTAGATCGCATCATTCCTGTGGATGTGTATGTTCCGGGATGTCCGCCGCGACCTGAGGCATTGATTGGAG
>DAIOVD010000096.1:0-15566 GCA_036759185.1 Catalimonadaceae bacterium
TGGATGTGACTACAGCAGAGGCCTATTCTGTGAAAATCACAGATGACAATGGTTGTACCAATAAGTCAGCGGTTGCCAACGTTTCCATTCTGGCCAGTCCGGTTGCAGAAACTATCACGTTTACAGGAACTTTGATACGTTGTGCGGATGATTCGGTGACTTTGACAGCTAATCCGGCTGGTTTCAATTATACCTGGCTCAATACCACACCAGTTGTGACAACCCGGGACCTGAAGGTGAAAGCCTCTGGTACTTTCAGCGTAATCATCACCAATGCCAATGGTTGTGCAGATACTTCTGCTGCTGTGACAACTGTGTTTAATGCTCTTCCGGCTAAACCAATCATTACATCTCCGAATACCAATGTTTGCCAGCCAGCGTCTCTTGAATTTTCAACTGTTGCCGGCTTCAACTATGATTGGGTCATAACCGGCGTCACGCCAAATCCAACCACACAGACGGTGACCATTAACAATCCGGGAACGTATGATGCGAAGGTGACCATTACAGATGCCAATAGTTGCAAAAACACTTCGGATCAGTTTTCCGGCACTCTGAAAAGGGCACCATTGCTTACTTCCCTTTTAACGAATTCAGGAGATCTGTCCGTTTGTGAAGGTAATTCCATCATCATCAAGCCACAGCCTTTCTTCGATGCCACCAATTATACCTGGACTCCAGGTGCTTTGGTTGCGGATAGTTTTGTTGTTTCATCCCCAGGTGCTTTGATCGTCTCAGCAGTAGCAGATTCAAATGGTTGTACTTCTATTGGTACTGTTTCTCTGGGAGTAAATGTGAATGCAAGACCAGCAACCCCTACGATTTCCATCACTCAGGGTATTGCTTCATTCTGTTCAGGTGATTCCGCCACCTTAAGTTCAAGTTCAGGTTTTGCATATTTATGGACACCAGGAGGATCTACTCAACAGGATCTGGTAGCCAAAACAACTGGTTCATATTCAGTAGTAACATTAAGTGACAGTAGTTGTGCCAGTTTGCCTTCCGCTTCAATTTCGATAGAATCAAGGAAAACACCGGAAAAGCCGATTGTGTCTGCAACCAAGACAACATTCTGCTTTGGCGATAATTCGATTTTGTCTGTAACCAACGCTGATGCAGGTAATACGTACACATGGTTGCCATCTGGCTCCGGATCCACTCTTACTGTGACTGCAACCGGTAATTATTCAGTAAAATCTGACTCCACGAATGGATGTTCAAATTCATCGGATGTGGTTTCGATTCTGGTAAATGATCTACCGGAACCTGTCATTACGACATCGGAAGCCGATAATCGTGTGTGCTTTGGAGATTCTGTTGTTCTCTTTTCCAACTTTGAAAATGGAAATGTGTGGAATGGAGTTCCTGGGTCACCAACAACAAACAGCATCACCATAAAAGCAACAACCTCCGCCATTACCTTAAAAGTAACCGATACAAACGGTTGTTCAAGTACAGTCGGACCAGTTTCTGTAAAGGTGGATACACTTCCTGTTGTCAATCTGGAGAAAGACACCGCATTGATCGTTCGGGAAGAATTTGATCTTACTGCCACAGGATTTCCAAGCAACCGTCAGAAATTTGACTGGTATAAGGGCGGTCTGTTTATTGGTACAACCAATGGAAATGATCCTGAATTCGGAATTACGGCAACCAACACATCGGGTTATTCTGTAGTTGTGACCGATTCCAATGGCTGTATTGCCAGCGATTCTGTTTTGATCCGTGTGAGCAACGAATTGTTTGTTCCGAATTCATTCAGTCCGAATAAGGACGGTAAAAACGACCGGTTTAAAGTGTACGGATATGGTGTCGCCACCATTGAGGTGAAAGTTTGGGACCGTTTGGGTAACCTGATTTACGAAACCAATAAAGTGGAAGATATTGTCGAAACATCGGATGACGACGATTCTGCCATCGGTTGGGACGGAACCTTCAAAGGCAAAGAAGTAAGTCAGGAGTCATATATATGGAGAGTAACCGGAACCTTTAACACAGGTGAGCCTGTCCGGGTATTTGGTGGAAACAATTCAGGATCCGTTATTATTTTAAATTAACATCAGGCACATCTCAGATATGAAAATCATGAATCATCGTATTGAAATGTTGAAGAACCTTCTGGCTGTAAGCCTGATCGCATTTGCACTTCCAGCCACTGGTCAGCAAATGAATTTTTCACAATACCGGTTAACACCACTGCTTAATAATCCATCGCTGATTGCAACAACGGAAGAGATCAAAGTTGATTTTGGTTACCGGAATCAGTTTGGTGGAAAGCAGGGAAATTTTTCAACCCCGTTTTTGTCCGGTTACATGCCTTTGTACACCAAAACGTCCAACGATCAGTTCCGGAAATTCGGAGCTGCAGGTGTGCAATTGCTGAATGATCGCACTGGTTACAATGGAATGCTGGCTACCACTGGTTTTTCGGTTGCCTATACGCACATTGCAACCCTTTCGAAAGTTGATCGGATTGCATTTGGCCTTCAGCCTGGTTTGTTTCAGAGAAAGGTTGATTTTTCCAAACTTACGACAGGAAGTCAGTGGGATGGATTTGACGGTGCCTTTGATCCCAATCTTCCGATCAATGAAACCATCAGTTCCGTTGAAAGAAGGACGTTTTTTACCATCAATGCCGGAGTAACCTATATCCGGGAAAATTCGAATGGTGATCCACTTCTTACTGTGTCTTTGGGAGGTAACAACCTGACAAGACCCAACATTTCCCTCAATTCCAAGACCTTCAACAACCCGGTCAACTGGAATTTCCAGGCTTCTGTTCTTGCGTATGAAAATGAGCAGTTTCAGATTAAGCCAACTTTCCGCCATGTACAGTCCAGCAATCTGAATCAGACCAATCTGGGTTCTTATTTCTACTACAAGCTTTCTGAGAAAGGAAGTTTCATTAAAGAAGGAAACATTGGATTGGGCTTGTGGTACTCTAATCAGAATGCAATCGTGACGGCTCTTGAGATCAATCAAAGAGACTGGGCAATTGGATTCAGTTATGACTTTATTACCTCAGCTCTTGCTGATGCCAGCAGTCGTACAGGTGCTCCTGAAATCATTGTTGGTTTCCGGAAGTATATTGGTAAGAGAAAGAAATCAGCCGATATTAATGCAAGTGGATCAGGTGGTGGCGGTGGCCGCAAGAATGACGAACCAAACAAGGTGGAGGATCCGAAGAAGTCAAATCCGGTGAATACAGAGATGAACCAGGAGCCTGTTGCCAAGCCAACTGATCCGAAACCAGTTGATGTTGTTCCGCCTCCTACAGAAAAACCGGTAGAACCTGTTGTGAAACCAGCTGATGATCAGTCCAGCGACGAAAACGTTGAACCAAAACCAGCTACCAAACCAGTTGTGAAGCAAACGAAGAAATCACCGGCAAAAGCAGCTGTTCGCAAGAAAACAACCGCTAAAAAACCAGTGGCGAAAAAGTCTTCAGCCAGCAAAAAAAGGGCGCCTTCTAATATCTCACCAGAACTTCGTAAGAAACTGGCAGATGTAGTTACGCCGGATGAATATTTGGGTGATGATCCATATAAAGGAACTTCTAAAGCACTTACGTCTCAACAGTTGAAGGTGATGAAACAACAACCTCGTTATGGAATGAGTGGTTATGAGATTGATAACGTTGCCGCACAACAACTCGATCAAATTGCAGAAATTCTGAAATCCAGACCAAAAATGAAACTGGAAATTGGTGGTTTCGGATGTGATAAAGGTGGTCCAGAAGTTACGAAACTTACGTCTCTTGGTCGAGCGGAGTCTGTAAAACGCTATCTCGCATCGAAAGGTGTTCCTGCTGAACAAATTGAAACAAAGGCCTATGGTCTTGATAATCCGATTCGCAGCAATGACGATGAAGACGGAAAGGCTGCGAACCGACGGGTTCAGTTTAAGTTCTTGCCTGAATAATTGTAAAATGGGCCTTCGGGCCCTTTTTTATGCGCAACGGCGGAGCTCGCACAAAAGGAATCACCAGACAATCTTCAGAAGGACTTCCTCTCATTTCCATTGTGATGGTCACTTTTAATTGTGATCGTTACCTCAGGCAGGCGATGGAAAGCGTTCTGAACCAGTCGTATTCCAACAAAGAAATAATAGTGGTGGATGGCGGCTCAACAGACGGTACGCTGGATATCGTACAATCGTTTGGCAATGCTGTGGCCTTATGGCAAAGCGAGCCCGACCAAGGAATCTACGATGCCATGAACAAAGGAATTGACCTGGCAACCGGTGATTGGATTGGGTTCAAAAATGCAGATGACTGGTATTGCGACGGTGCATTTGAAAAGTTGGTCAACGCAATAAATTCCAATCCCCGGGTTGATTTTTGGTATGGAAATTCCTTGTCAGTTGTGCAGGAAGAGCCTCTTGAGGTGTCTCCGTTTTTCACTGATCATGCCACCCTTGGCAAGAATCCCGGAATCGATCACCGGAGCTGTTTCATCCGGTTGGAACTACACCGGAAAATAAAGTTTGATACACGTTACCGTTTGGCGGCTGATTTTGATGTTTTCTGGCGGTTGAAGAAAGCAGGCGCTGTTTTCGCCCATTTGAATTCGTTTATTTCTTATAAGAGGTTTGGTGGTGCAAGTGATGGAACAGAAGTTCTGAAGGAATCATTTGCAATCAACAGGAAGTACGCCGGAGTGTTCTATGCATACTCCTCCCGTTTCAAATCCTGGCTGGGATTTATTGTTTGGAAGACTGGAAATTCGGTTTTGAAACTGATCATGAGTAAGGAGGCGTACCATCGCTTTAAAGCGAGGAAGATCAAATCATGATACTGTCCGTTGAAGCGAAATTCGGCTGCATCTGCCTTTCACCTATCATGAAACACCCTTTATCCCTGCTTGTAATATTTACCTGTTTAATTCGTTTTGCTTGCGGTTTCTATCCATCAATTTTGACACACTAATCCGCCAGATCTGAAAACAGCTTTACCCATATTTCTTTAGAACAATTTTTAACTGGCGAAATCCACTATGCAGAAACCTCAGATTCTATGGGCAGACGATGAAATCGATCTGCTAAAGCCTCATATCCTGTTTCTTACAGCGAAAGGATACGATATCACAGCTGTGAATAATGGGCTCGATGCGGTTGAAAAGTCCGCCAGTCAGAATTTCGATATCGTTTTTCTGGATGAGAACATGCCTGGACTAACGGGGCTGGAAGCA
Source organism: Catalimonadaceae bacterium (assembly GCA_036759185.1). GTDB lineage: Bacteria > Bacteroidota > Bacteroidia > Cytophagales > Flexibacteraceae > CAMDMI01. Next base: position 5,190 of record DAIOVD010000096.1, read on the forward strand.
TTGACTCAGATTAAAGCAGCGAAGCCATCTCTTCCGGTCGTCATGATTACTAAAAGTGAGGAGGAGCACATCATGGAAGATGCCATAGGGGCAAAAATTGCGGACTACCTGATCAAACCTCTCAATCCGAATCAGATTTTGCTGTCTGTGAAAAAGCTTCTTGACAACAAAAGGCTGATCACCGAGAAGACCAACATGACCTACCAGCAGAATTTTCGTCAGCTGGCAATGGCGTACAACGACCGGATCGGCCATGAAGAATGGGCGGATATTTACAAGAAACTGGTGTATTGGGAACTCGAAATCGATGAAACCGAAAACCGAAGCATGGCAGAAGTGATCTACATGCAGAAGGACGAAGCCAATTCCAATTTTGCCGAATTTATTGCGGACAACTACGAAGATTGGCTCAATGATCCAAAAGCAGAAAAGCCATTGTTGAGTTATCAGCTGATGAAAAAGAAAGTATTTCCATTACTGAAACCAGACAAGCCATTGTTCTTTATTCTGGTTGATAACCTCAGGCTTGATCAGTGGAAAGTATTGCAACCCATGGTGAACGAAATGTTCAATGTGGAAGAGGATGAAACCTATTTTGCTATTCTCCCAACGGCTACCGCCTATGCAAGGAATGCGATATTTTCCGGAATGATGCCTTCTGAAATGGAAAAGTACTATCCCAATCTCTGGGTAGGAGATGATGAAGACGAAGGTAAGAATATGCATGAGGAAGAGTTCCTCAGCCGTCAAATGCAGAAAGCAGGGGTGGGCTCCCTCAAAATGAGCTACAACAAAGTAATTACTGCCCAGCAAGGTAAGGACCTGCTCGATAAGTTCAACAACATGAAAGGCAATTCATTGAATGCGATTGTGTACAATTTTGTGGATACTCTTTCCCATGCCCGAACTGACAGCCAGATGGTTCGCGAACTGGCACCGGATGAATCGGCTTACCGAAGCATCACGAAAGCCTGGTTTGCGCACTCTCCTTTACTGGATCTTCTCCGTAAAATTTCAGAAGCCGGTTGCCAGGTCGTACTCACAACCGATCATGGAACAGTGAAGGTGAAAAAGCCATTCAAGATTGTCGGTGACAAAAATGTGAACAGCAACCTTCGCTACAAAGCCGGCAAAAATCTGGGATTTGACGATGGCAAAGAAGTGATGGTTTGCCGCAAACCGGAGCGCCTTTTCCTGCCGAAAGCGAATATTTCAACGGCGTATGTCTTTACGACACACGATCATTTTTTCGCTTACCCGAATAACTACAATTACTATGTCAATTTCTATCGAGACACCTTCCAGCACGGAGGTATTTCGCTCGAAGAAATCATTGTACCGCTCGTGCTACTCACACCGAAAGGCTAAGGACGGAATCGTCAGAAAGTTTGAAAATCCTGGGTTTCGGCTCAGGATTTTCTTTTTTTGGCCAGTTTCTCAGCGGCAAAAACCATCTTTTTCGCATTGATGATTCCGGCCGTTGCACAAAGCTGATCCAGGGTTGTTTTTTTGACAGAACCCGGTTTGCGAACCTGAAGTCCTACTGGCTGAAAGACTGATTCCAGAATGGCTTTTTTGATATCAGAGGCCGACAATGAAGGAAAGCAGGACCAAACCAGTGCCGCTATTCCTGATACAACAGAAGCTGAATACTGGCAATCGGTTCCCATGGAATATTGGTTTCCTGGAGTACCGCTGAAAATCATGGAACCGGGAGCCAGAATGTCAACTGCCTTTTTCCCAAATCCTGTGTTCGTTGCAACCAGGTTTTCATTCAGATGAATTGTGCTATTGCCAACCACAATCCAATTCTTTGAAACCTGTCCCGTTTCCAACATCCGGTTCGGATACAGCAATGTGGAATCGAGATTCTGGTTCAGATTGCCAGCCGGTGAAATAATGAGAACCCCTTTCTTTTCTGCATATTGAACCGCTTCATCCACGGTTTTCCGGAAAGGAGAAAATACATTCACGATACCAATCTGGATGATTTTTGCCCCCATATCAGCAGCATACCGGATGCAATTGGCAATGTCTTTGTCTCGGGCACTTCCGAATGTGGGTTCCGCACCAAGTACCATAATGTTTGCGTTCTCTGCAATTCCTTCCACCCCTTTTCCATTCGATCGCTTACCGGCAATAATGGTTGCGGATCGGGTTCCGGATTCAAACAATGGATTGGCCGGTTGCGCAATGAATCCACACCCATACATTTTTTCATAAGGCAGTTCCGGGTGGTCGCCAACTACTGTTCGCGGAAACCAATCGCTGTTGAATTCATACAACCAAAGTGGGGAATATCGTTTTTTTAATTTGGTAAAGTCTGAACGGACCCTTCGGTTAAACTGATCAAATGACGAAGATTTCGGATTGTAGATTTCCTTCACGACCGATTTAACCGCCATGGCAAAGGCTCCATCGCCAATTTTCCATGATTCAATCTGATCGGCCGACACAGGTTCCTCGGATTGCATCAGCATTTTATTGAGCATCTCGAAAAACGTGAGTGAATCGGAGAACACCTTCCGGAAGTTTTCGGCTCTGGCCTTTCCTTCTTCAAACTTTTCCGTCGCTTTTGAAAAGAGCTGGAAATCTTTCAGATCCTGCCCGGTCAGTTTTGAAGGATCAGCATTTACAAAACGGTCTTTCCAGATCGCGACAATCTGAGTCGCTTCATTCTGATCAAATTCCAATGGAATCCCTGATTTGGTGGAGGAAAAAAACCATCCCGACACATCGTCCTTGAAACCGTTTTTGTCATCATCCGTTTTGTTGTCCTGGATTTCCTTCGCATTTTTCCAGAGCACATCTTTCAGATCTTCGTGGCTGTAATCGACCGGTCCTCCGATCAGGGCAACCGTGATGGGTGACGATTTCCGGAATTTCAGAAATTTCTGAGCATCGTAAATACTGGCTCCGGCTACTTTGTCTTTTTCAGGATCCAGGAAAAACCAGTCATTTCGGATTTCGACTGGTTCACGTTTTCTATACCATGGCGATTCTGCCACCAATCGGGTAAAGCGTTCCATGCAGGCATCCTGAATGGGTTTGAGCAAAAGTTTTTCGCCGTTGTTGGCACGGTGAATCCGATAAACGCCTTCTGATTCCTGGCGGCAGGCGATGCTGAATTCATCGATCATCTGTAAACGGAGGGTATCGTTTTTCTCAATAAACACATACTGATCCGGTGGCTTGTAGCCGTCCAGATCAATCAGAATCAGCGTGTCGCCCTGAAAATACAATTCGGTTCCCTTGATCAGTGGCGAATGAGTTCCCGACCAGATGGTACCCGTCAGTTTATGGGCAGACGGCTGGGCAAAGCCGGTTTCTGTAAAAAGGAGTAAAACAGACAGGCAAAGGAGAATACGTATCACGTTTGTTTTCGTTCAGGGGATCTGCGCAAGAATAGCGACAATAACCGAAACAAGGAAAAAATCTCCCGGCTGCAACAAATCTGATGTGACCGGGTTTCCTCTTTATGAATCTACAAGCATCGGATCTGAACGAAATGGAACGTTTTTACCGGGCCAACCTTATCAATTCTGTTACCGGTTACAAAAGCCTGCATCTGGTGGGAACTCAGAACAAAGAAGGCATTTCGAATCTGGCTGTTTTTTCACAGGTCATTCACCTGGGAGCCGATCCGGCACTGATAGGTATTTTGTTTCGTCCACGGATCCCGGGAATGAACACACTGGAAAACATCCAACAGACGGGGTACTTTACGTTGAACCACATCCTTCCGGAAATAAGTCAACAGGCGCACTGGACTTCTGCCAAATGGAGCAGTTCGGAGTTTGGTGAAGTAGGATTGACAGAAGAATATAAGTACGGTTTTCCAGCACCGTTTGTGAAAGAATCGGTCGTTAAAATCGGATTGCGGCTGGTGGGTGAATACCCGGTTTCAGTGAACAATACCTGCCTTATTGCAGGGGCTGTTGAATACCTTGAGTTTCCGGACGAAGCCATAAAAAAGGACGGATTCGTTGATTTACTTCAAACCAGAACAGTGGCTGGTTTTGGGCTCGATGGCTATTTTGATGGGGAACGTTACGATCGCTATTCCTATGCAAAACCAGGAATGATGCCGGAAATTATTTAAGGATGCTATGTGGCAGGTGTTTTTTTACACCCGGCCGGGTTGTCCGGCTCATGATATCGTAGGTGGCGTACAATACCGCAGAGGTAAAAACGATGGCAAAAGCCAGTAGTAGTTTTTTGTTCCGGTTATTATTTTCTGCGTTTTCCATGCTGTAAAATTCGAAAACTTCTTTGTGAAAATTGCAATCTAAGCTGTTGTTTTACACCATGGTTTCAACTTCGTCTGTCCAGGTCCGGGATCTATCCTTTGTTCCATTTATCGGCCATTCTGCTATTCTAGCCCGAATCAAAGAGTTGGGTGCAGAAATCAACCAGAAATATGACGGGTTAACTCCTGTATTCGTGCCGGTACTAAATGGCGCCTTCATGTTTGCATCAGATTTATTGAAAGAAGTAAATGTGCCCAGTGAAGTTTCCTTTGTCAAAGTATCTTCCTATTTCGGTGCCACTTCTTCGGGTGATGTGAAAGAAATTCTGGGTCTTCAATCCGATATCAAAGGACGCCATGTGATTGTGGTCGAAGATATTATCGATACCGGACTGACCATGAGCAAATTGTTGGAGACTTTCCGCTCTCACGAACCTGCAAGTATTGCAGTTGCCGCCCTGTTTGTAAAGCCCGATTCGCTTAAGGTGGAGGTTCAGATTGACTACATTGGGTTTAACATTGAGAATAAGTTTATTGTTGGTTATGGGCTGGACTATAAAAGTCAGGGCCGGAACTATCCCGATGTTTACCAGCTGGCAGATTAAGAATTCCGGAAGTGGGGTTTATGCAAAGAAACCACAGGTACTAAAATTCAGAAAACAAAACTTGTTGCAGATAAGTTAAAAGATTTACTTTACGAAAAATTTACGTCCAATAAAATGAAAAACTTACTAGTAGCCTTTTTACTCACTGCATTTGTAGGTGCAGGTTATATTGCGAAAGCTTCAACCGCTTATGCTGCTGTTGTTAAAGAAGACGACAAAGACAAAAAAGACAAGAAGTGCGGAGACAAAAAATCCTGCTGCAAAATGAAAGCTGGCAAAGGAAAAGCCTGTGCTGGTATGACAAAAACAGAAGGAGAAGCTTCTTCAACTGAAACCGCAACTACTGAAGAAACAGCTTCTGCTACCGCAACTACAGAAGCAAAACCAGCTTGTTCAGGTGAGAAAAAAGCCTGCTGCAAGAAAAAAGCTTCCTGTACTGACAAAGAAAAAACAGAAAAAGGAGCAACTCTCTAATTTCAAATACCGTCATTCTTAAAAAAATAGCATCTTGCCGATGCTATTTTTTTTGCCCCTATGCAGGCTTATCACTCTCTTTTACAGCAAATTATTGATACTGGTGCTACCAAGACCGACCGCACTGGTACAGGGACAAAGAGTCTTTTTGGTACCCAGATGCGATTTGATCTGGAAATGGGCTTCCCACTTCTGACAACTAAGAAAGTTCATCTCAAATCCATTATCATTGAATTACTGTGGTTTCTTCAGGGGAGCACCAACATTCAGTATCTCAAAGAAAACGGCGTTTCGATCTGGGATGAATGGGCAGATGAAAATGGCAATCTGGGTCCGGTTTACGGGCACCAATGGCGTTCCTGGCCAACACCAGACGGAGGACACATCGATCAGATTACAGACGTGATGAACCAGATCCGGCAAAATCCGGATTCCCGCCGAATGATTGTAAGCGCCTGGAATGTGGCCGATATTTCAAAAATGAAACTTCCGCCCTGCCATGCCTTGTTTCAGTTTTATGTGGCCGATGGAAAACTATCGTGCTCGCTCTATCAACGATCGGCCGACTTTTTTCTGGGTGTACCTTTTAACATCGCTTCGTATGCTTTGCTGACCATGATGATGGCCCAGGTCTGTGATCTGAAGCCTGGAGAATTTGTCTGGACGGGTGGCGACACACACTTGTACCTCAACCATATGGAGCAGGCACAGGAGTTACTTTCACGGGAATTCAGGCCGCTGCCGGTAATGGAGATCAATCCGGAAATCCGGGATATTTTTGGCTTCAGCTATTCTGATTTTACATTGAAAGGCTACGATCCGCACCCGGCCATAAAAGCGGCAGTCGCAGTTTAACATTCTACTTTATTTTCAAGTGAATCAGGAAAAGCAGGAAGCAGAATTTGAAATGAAACACTGGACGGAAGTCCTGATGGAGAAGCTTCGGAATCCGAAAAGCGTCCGGAATTTTGCCGTCTATTTTCTCATAGCAATAGCGGGTGTGACCTCGAATATTATTTCTGCTACATTTCTCAGGAGGCAATTTGGTGTAGGGTTCGGATCATCCATTGTTCTGGGTTACCTCACCGGAATGGTGGTGGGTTTTGTTCTCACCAAACTGTTTGCCTTCAACGCCCGGAATTCAGGGAATGTGACCAGAGAGGCCATAAAGTTTTTTTTGGTTTCAATGGTGGCTTTGTCAGTCACCTGGTTTTTCTCCGAAGTGATGCTTCGCGTCGTCAAATTCTGGTTTGAAAATTATCCCAACACTCAGCACTTACTGGAGGCACTGGTTGGGGAAGTCAATAAAATGAGTACAGATCTCACGGGATTTTCTTTTTCCCTTGCCTTCATTGATCGCTTTTTGTTCTGCAATCTGGGAGGAATCTGCTTTGGATTTTTCGCCAATTTCTTTGGGCACAAATACTTTACCTTCAAAACGACGGGTTATTACGATCGTTTTATTGCAAGGAGAAAGAACACCAATTAATTCCGTGCATCCTTTTTAGGTATAAATTTTTTTACCGGATATCCGTTTGTGCATCATGTTATGAAGTCTGAGCCTGCTATTGCTTGGAAATGTGTTTCTCTCGTTTTAGGTTTGTCCGGATTATTTAAACGTGCGCTGAATATCAAAAACTTCTCCACTTCCATTTCTTACTTTACTTTAACACAATGATTCTTCTGCAAAACCTGGATACTGCCGCTACTGCCGTTTCGCAATCTGCCCAGATGGAAAAACAAACGGTGATTGATCTGATTTTGTCCAGTGGAGGAACGGGTGTCACCATCGTGGTGATCCTGCTGATTCTTTCCATTGTTTCCATTTCCATTTTTGTCGAGAGATTCCTCTCTGTTGGTAAAGCGATGACGTATGAAGCGGGTTTTGTAAATGGTCTCAAATCCAGTCTGACAAGTGGAAATGTGGCAGAAGCACGCCGACTTTGCCAAACGGTAAACTCCCCGATCAGCCGGATGCTGGATAAAGGAATTTCCCGTCTTGGAAGTGAGCCTGCCCTTATTGAAGGTGCCATGGAAGCGACAGGGAAACTGGAAATTACCAAACTGGAGAAGAACCTTGGCTATCTGAGTCTCATTGCCAAACTGGCACCCATGTTCGGATTTGTGGGAACAATTATGGGGGTAATCAAGATTTTCTACGACATCGCCATGACGGACAATCTTTCCATCGGTGTTATTTCCGGTGGTTTGTACCAGAAAATGATCACATCCGCAGCTGGTCTGATGGTGGGTATCATTGCCTTCCTTGGCTACTATCTGGTGAACATGCGGATTGATAAAGTGGTCGAGCGTATGGAGCAGGCCACGCTTGATTTCATGGATCTCCTGTTTGAACCAAGCAAATAACCACGTCCCCCAATTCATAATAGTATGAACCTGAGAAGACGTACCAAGGAAACCGCAGAAGTGAGCACGGAGTCGTTGAACGACATCATGTTCTTCCTGCTTCTGTTCTTTCTGATTGTTTCGACACTGGTCAATCCCAATGTGATTAAGTTGTTTCTGCCCAATGCCAAGCAGAGTCCACAGATGGCAAAACAGCCCATTACCTTATCCGTGACAGCGGCCAAAGAGTATTATATCAACAAAGTGCCCGTGGGTTTTGACAATCTGGAATCCACCTTGAAAACGGAACTTTCCAAACTGGCGGAGCCAACTGTTGTGCTCCGTCTGGATAAAAGCCTCACCATTCAGGATCTGGCCGATGTGATGTCGGTTGGGGAACACCTGAAAGTGAAAATGGTGCTTGCTTCCGAAAACTCTAAGAAGTAGTCGGCATTTCCCGGATTTCCTTGTAACGGTAACAGCTGGTGATGTGATCTACGATCATTCCTGCCGCCTGCATAAACGCATAGCAAATGGTGGGCCCGCAGAACGTAAATCCTCGTTTCTTCATGTCCTTGCTCATAGCCATGGCTTCTGCATTCACACTCTGGATTTCATTTTGAAATTGTCGTTCATTGAAAACCGGCTTTCCATCAACAAAACTCCAGATGTAGCGGTCGAATGATCCGAACTCTTTTTGAACTGCCAGAAAGGCCTTCGCATTTTTGAGAACACCTTCCAGTTTCAGACGGTTCCGTACAAGGCCTGCATCCTGCATCCATTCTTCCACAATCGAATTGCCACATTGCGCCAATACGCGGGCATCAAATCCGAACAGGGCCTTCCGGAAATTCTCCCGTTTCTGCAACACAATCTTCCAGCTCAATCCAGCCTGAAACCCATCCATAATCACAAATTCAAACAGTTTATCGTCATCGTGAAGGGGCACACCCCATTCTGTATCGTGGTAGTTCCGTTCGATTTCTGATTTTTCGCACCATGGGCAACGGACTTTGTTGTCTGTGTTCATTTTGTAAACTGTGGATGAAGTTCTGTTCTTTTCGAAGGAAATAAACCACTTTTGTCCCATTCCGAAAAGTTGTTATGAAATCAAATCTTCTCTTTCTCTGCCTTTTGTTCACCGTATCGGTTTACGGGCAGAATCTGGTTCAATCCGGACCCATGCTTGGGTACTCCGATCACCGGGAAGTGGCTCTCTGGATTCAGACCAAAGCCGAAGCCACTGTTCAGTTCAGGTTCTGGGATCTCGAAAATCCAACTGCGAAAAGAAGGACGGAATCAGTAAAGACAGAGAAAAAGAATGCCTTTGCCTTTGAAATTCATGCCGATTCGTTGCTGCCCGGAAAGAAATATCAGTATGAAGTTCTGATCAACGGGAAGACGCAAAAATTTGACTATCCCCTTCAGTTTCAAACACTGGCGCTGTGGCAGTTTCGGACGGATCCTCCGGCCTTTACAGTGGCAGTTGGTTCCTGTGCCTACGTGAATGAACCGTTCTGGGACCGGCCGGGTCGTGGATATGGAGATAGCATGATGGTTTTCAAAACGCTTCATGAACAAAAGCCCGATCTGATGCTTTGGCTTGGCGACAATACGTATACACGGGAAGGCGACTGGAATACCAAAAGCGGATTTCAACACCGCTACACCCACACACGTTCATTGCCTGAAATGCAGCCTTTGCTGGCGTCAACACACCATTATGCAACCTGGGATGACCATGATTATGGTCCCAACGACGGAGACCGAAGCTTCTGGAACAAAGAAATGGCCAGCGAAACATTCGATCTTTTCTGGGCCAATCCGAATGGGAAGCCTCTGGGAAAGGGTTCTGTGGTAAATACATTTGGTTGGGGTGACTGCCAGTTTTTTATGCTGGATGACCGTTGGTTTCGTGCCCCGAACAACAGCAAAGATTCGACCCGTGCATTTTTTGGAGAGGAACAGATCAACTGGCTGATCGATGCTCTCACCTATTCAAAGGCGAATTTTAAAATCATTACCTGTGGTGGACAGGTGATCAATGATGCCCGCATGTTTGAGAATTATGCCGTGTATCCCGTTGAAAGACGAAAACTGATCGACCGGATTACTGCCGCCGGAATTTCCGGTGTGTTTTTTCTTAGTGGTGACCGCCACCATGCCGAGCTTTCTAAGCTCGAAAGGCTAGGAACCTATCCGTTGTATGATCTCACAACCAGTCCATTAACCGCCGGAACGCACAATCCGGGAAATGAACCCAATACGCTTCGTGTTCCAGGCACTCTTTACAACGGACGGAATTTTGCTCTGCTCAAACTGAGTGGACCGGCGAAAGATCGTGTGATGAAAGTTCAGGTGATGTCGAATCTGGGACGTTTGATCTGGGAAAAGGACTTCAAAGCCTCCGAACTGAAGTAACCGATTGAAAGACCTTGTCATCATTGGGGGAGGAGCCGCCGGTTTTTTTGCTGCTTCGGAAGTATTGAGAAGAAAGCCGCATGCATCGGTGGTCATTCTGGAAAAAACCGGAAAGGTGTTGGCCAAAGTGAAAATCTCAGGAGGTGGCCGCTGCAATGTAACGCATCATTGTTTTGAGCCGGAAAAGCTGATTGAATTTTATCCCAGAGGAAATCCCTGGCTTCAGGATGTATTCCGGAAATTTCAGGTTCGGGATACGTTGCGTTGGTTTCAGGATCTGGG
>DAIOVD010000097.1:0-15414 GCA_036759185.1 Catalimonadaceae bacterium
TCCGGATAGACTTTGTCCTTTGGGAAGGTGAAGGGAGTTTTTCTGTTGATGTTCTGCTCTTTGCCGGAATTTGAGTTCGATTTTGTTTTTCCAGCCGGTCTGAGGCTGATACTGATAATGTTCCGGAATATTCCCACTGCTTTTATGCAACGTCATGAGGCGGGATTGAAAACCCGCATTAAGCAAAGCCATGTGAAGACGGATGGCCGCGATCGAAGCACCTCCTACATCATAAGAGCTTAGTATCAATATTTTCAGACCGTGCGTCTTCAATGATATTATTTTTCCTGAGGAGGTTCCTGTGTAAAAAAGTACCCGAAATTGTAATTCGGTTGTTTGGCCTTCTTAAAGCCAATAAACATAAATATCGTGTTGGTGACAAAGCAAATGAACAAACCCAAACTTTCTCTGGCTTCCTCAACAAAAGGCATTTTCATTTCAAGTGATTTGGCCTGTTCTTCTGTGTGGATCCATTCGGCCATGTTTTCAAAAGGAAACAGAAACAAGGCTCCGAGAAGGTATCCGGTAGCCAGCATCATCAGAAGCATTGGATTGAAATAATTCCGGGAACTGCAAAATGCTGTATAGGCAGAAAAAAGATAGATCGGAATCCAGATCCAGGGATCGGGATCATTGATCTGAACCAAAGCGAAAAGGACAAAAATAAGGCATAGTAGAATCGATAAAATCTTCATTTAGAATCCTTTTGGTGTGGTGTCCGTCAGTTTAAAAGATGTGTGTGAAAGGGGGCAATTTATGGCAATCTTTTGAAGGATTGGTTGGCAATAAATAAAAAAAATCCCCTGACTGGCAGGGGATTTTTTTAAATGCAGGCAACGGTTATTTGCCTGTCGTGATGCGCTTGTAAAGATTCAGGTAGGCTTCTTTATAACCTTCAACTGAGGCTTCCTGAGAGGTTGCTTCCTTATAATAGGCAAGGGCATCCATGTACAGGTTGTTTTCTTCACAGATCATTCCGTTCACCATATTGCTGACGGGAGTTTTTTCTTCAGAAAGACCAAGATCAGCAGCACTGGTGCCTGAAGCAAGCTTGAAGCTGTACTCATTTGATTTGATTTCTGGTTTGCCCACAACTTTTACAGAAACGAGCAGGTTTTTTCCATGTTTGGCAAACAGTGGAGCAAAATCAACAGCAGCTGAATTCTCTTTTGTTTTGGCGGTGAAGATGTTTTCATTGAACAGATTGTGTACTTCCAGAAGGTATTCCACATTGTTCACGTTGGAATTCCAGGTGAGTGTGTAGGTTTTAGGAAGCACTTCATTCGATTTCAAGGCCAGCATCCGGATGCTGTACACGGTTGATCCTCTTTCTACGGATCCCGTTACTTCCATGTATTTCCGGTGATTGGCGTTGATATCTTCCGCTTCTTCTTTGGTAAGCTGGCCCATTACGTAATTCACGTAACGATCCGAAACTTTTCCGGCTTTGGCTGAGGTATTGATGCTTTTCGCCAGATCAGCTACCTGATAGGTTCCCGGTTTCTTTACTTCCAGCCCTTTTCCGGTCGAATGAAGAAGTCCGCAATACCCATTCTCGATAATGATAGACTCGTCTGAATTCAGTTTTGCTCCGGGAGAAAGTGCAACATCACCCGAGGCTGTGTGTTTTTTAATGGTTCCGGATACTCCGAGTACCTTAAAAACAAAACTGTTCTGAGCAATGGCCTGTCCGGACAACAGCACGATGAGTGCCGCAAACAGGATGCTAAGTGATGAATATTTATTCTTGTTCATGTTCGTAGATATTTATTTGCCTTGTCACGAAAGATACAAAAAAAAGTTTCAAACTTTTTAATATCCTCTCGAACAAAGTACAACTGCCACACATCCCCTTGCATCCTCATTGGCACTGCTCGGAGTTGAAAATTCCACAAAATAGTCTTCGCTCTTTTTTGGAATAAATGTATAGCGGTCAAGACTTGGATCGTCTTTGTTCGTGAAAAGGACAAAGCGGTTGCGGGTCATCACTTTCACAGAAACCGGTCCATCAAAGCCTTCTGAGTGAAAGAAGAGACGGTATTTCTGATTCCGGAAAACGGAAACGGAAATGGTGGTGGACTCACCTGCGAAAATAACACCAGCCGAAATTCCTTCAAATTCGTATGGTTTGATCTTGTCCAGATATTCCGCTTTCAGGTCTTTCAGTTTGCATTGAGCCTGAGCGTTTCCGGAGTAAAAAAATGATAGTGAAACAAGTAGAAGTAACGGTAAAAATCTCATGGGTAAAAGGTTCTAGGCGTTGTTAACTTTTGATCTGATTTCTTTTAGTTTGGCGATAAGCTCATCCAGTTGTTTTTCCGTTAACTGAAAAATCATCGGTTCCGTTTCAGTTTCAGGCTTTACAATTCCCGATTCCAGAATTTTTTTCGTTTCGGTCAATTGTTTGATCAACGCTTTGTTGTCAAAGTTTTTCTGGTTTTCACCAAGTAAACGGATGAGTGGATCCAAAGAAACCAACTGGTCTCCGATGATTTCGACAATGGCCTGGTTCTTCGTTGAACGGGCATACGAAGCAGCCAGATAAACTGATTCTGTCCATCCACCGGCAAACGTAAGCAGGGTTACGTCCAGCTTGTCGTTGTCTTTCAGGAATGCATCCGATTCGGCAAACAAATCCCGGATGATGGCTTCCAACGTATCGACATTGTTCAGGTTGGCTTCAAATTTCTGAAGGTAGTGATTTGATTCATACACACTTTCCAGTCCTAATTGCTGTGAAAGTGATTTTGACACTTTCAGAAAGTTGATCGATGCCTGTGTTTGATTGTTGATGGCAGTGTAGGCCATGTCTACCCCGAAAAAACCAAGACCAAAAGCTTTGTCCTGAGTGGTCATAAGTTTGTCTGCCTGCGAAGACGTGAGCAAATACGAACCTTCATATTTTAGTCCGGCATTTTTAAAGAGTCTGGCAACCTTCAGATGAGACGGGAAAATGTGAACAAATTCCTTCACCTGAGTCCTCATGGAATCCATCATGAGAGAATCTTCACCTTTAGCATCAGCTTCTGTATTGGTTTCCTGGCTGCCTCCGCAACTGGCCAGCAGAACCAGAAAGACAGGAAGTAATCCCAGGGTTTTCATGTGTTTCATAAGAATGAGAGAGCGAGTTATTTTTTAAATTTTACGGACATTATTTTTTTCAAGACATCAAAATACAAGGACAAAAATAAGGTAATTACCATCAACCAAAGAATAGAAATATTAAACCAGAAGGTATCAAACCGAAATCCGGCAAAATATTTATACGGTGAGAAAAAATGAGACCGGTAGTCCAACCCATTCAAAGGTATGGTCTGGTCATTGAAAACAGGATCAATTTGCTGAACCAGATGACCTTCGGCATGCATGATCCGGTTTTCTTCACCAGATCTGCGCAGAAACTGATCCAGTGCTTCGTTGTGATGCTTCTGATATAATTTCAGGTAAGCATCTTTCCCCTTTTCCTGAATAATCTGGTTGATTTTCCGGTCTTTTTTCTTTTGGTAGAAATCCAGCTTTTTCCGGTAAATGCGTTCAAGGCCTGCAAAATATTTCTCCAGTTCCAGAACTGTATTCAATGAAATGCGTTCCGGCTTCAATTCTTCCACAGGGAAGTGGGCGTACTTATTGAAGTGGTTCTCCTTCGTAATTTCGAACAACAGGAGAGAATAGTGTTTCTGTGTAAGCGCTACCGATTGATTCATTTTTCTCGGCTTTCCTTCCATCAGTGCCTCATTGAGCTCGTTGGTAATGTTGTTCATTTCCGGAAGCCAGTACACCAGTTTGAAAGATGCTTTCGAAATCTCTTTATCAATAGCAAAAAACTGTTTATCGTAGGCGTTTTCTCTGAACTGTGCCAAACAGGCGGCCTCAAATGCCCAACGGCTGGCCATAAAATCTCCCACGATCGGAACCTTTCCGTACCGTGCCAGGGATGGATTCATCTTGTCAAAATTCACAATGATCCCGCCCAGAATCAACTGAGGAATGAGCAGAATGGGAATCAGAATGTAGATGGTGTTGATTCTCGAAAGTGCGGACGAGGTGTTGAGCGCCAGTATATTGGCAAAACATGCACTTGAAAAAAGAACAACAAAATAGTACCAGAACATCTCCATATTTCCCATGATGAAACAAGCCGGAAATACAAACAACAGGGTCTGAACAAACGAAATCAGGAACTGAATTACCAGTTTGGAGCTTAAGTACCCAAATCTGGACAGGAGGAGAAACTCTTCCCGTTTGAGAAGTTTCAGGTCTTTGAATATTTCTTCCGCCGACAACGAAAGTCCCATGAATAGGCAGACAATGATGCCGATGAATATGAAACTCGGAAGGTTCACATTTTCAGAGAAATGGTAGGTGTTTTCGAGTTTGGTCGAAACTGGAAAAAAGCGGACGATGTACGCCAGAATAAAGGCAAGAATAACCGGCTCCAGTAACGTGATGGCAACGTATTGCCGGTTGGCCAGTTTGCTAAGGAAGTCCCTGCGGAAAAACACCAGGAACTGCAGCAGGAGTGAAGGTTTCCTTGCTTTTGTCAATGGAGTGATCCGGGTGTCGGTCTCAACAACATCTGCTGCCTGCATCCGGAATTTGGAAAACCACTCAAACGGATTGATTCTCCGGTCGTTGATCGGGTTCCCGAATTCATCAATCACCTTGCTTTCGATGATATTGAAAATTACTTCCGGGTTGATGTTGCCGCAGGATGGGCAGGCCGAAATATGACTGGTGACGTGATTGATGCTTTTCTTGAAATACGAAACCGCATCGATCGGATTGCCGGAATAAATGGAATAGCCACCTACATCCAGCAGAATCAACTGATCGAACAGTTTGTAAATATCAGAGCTTGGTTGATGTATGACAGTAAAGATGATCGTCCCCTTGAAACAAAGTTCCCGGAGAAGTGTCATAATATTATCTGAGTCACGGGACGAGAGCCCGGACGTTGGTTCATCAATAAACAGAACCGAGGGTCTCCTGATCAGTTCGAGGGAAATGTTCAGTCGCTTACGCTGGCCACCGGAAATGGTTTTACTCAGACTGTTCCCAACTTTCAGGTTCCGGACATGGAAAAGTCCCAGTTCCTCCAGCAGGCTGTCAACCCGTTGGGATACCTGATCTGAAGTGAGTTCCGGCAGGCTGAGCAGAGCTGAGAAATACAGGTTTTGAAACACAGTCAGATCTTCCACCAACAAATCATCCTGTGGCACATACCCGAAATAGGGTTTTACCAGAGTGTTTTGTTTGTGAATATCCACCTGGTTCAGTGTCACGGAACCAGAAACCGGTTTATAATTTCCGTTGATGATGTTCAGTAAGGTGGATTTACCTGAACCACTCGGCCCCATAATGGCGATCAGATCGCCGGATTGTGCTCTGAAATTAAAAGAGTGGAGTCCTTTCTTTCCGTTTGGATGCGAATACTCCACATCCTTGCACAGCACAAAGTTCTGGTTGGAATGTTCCGCATGATGCAGGGCGCTCCAAAGGCTGGAAAAATGGAGTTGCTGTCCACCGTTTTCAGCGATCAGAAAAGAACCTGGCCGCAGAAAGTAGTTGACACCCACTTTCACGGATTCGTTATTCAGACCCAACTGATCACGGGAACTCAGTACTTTCAGGATAAAAAAGCCAAGATCCTTCAGGAAGTAAAACGCAATTTCAGAATTGGATTTGAACTGAATCGGGATTTTTTGTCCGGAAATATGAATGGTGCCAGAATCAATGATCCCAACATCGGGCGTTTTCAACAGGTCTTTTTTATGCGTGAAGACAAACTGTTGCGTGATGGTGGTGAACTGTTCATTCAAATGAAAAACCCGGGCAAGAATCGAAAGAAACTCCGATTCCATTTCGCTTACAATTCCATCTGCCCTTACGAGTTCATTAAGTCGGATGTAAATCAGAAAACGTTGTTCGGTACTAAGTTCAGTGGCTACCTGAGAAGCAATCTGATGCATCTCCTGTGCGGTACCTTCAATGGTTTCGGAAAAGGCAGTGAAATAATTCCGGAAGAAACGGTAGCGGGCATCGTCAAAATGAGAGCGTAAAAACCGGTCGAATACCAGAATCTCTTCTTCAGCTATGCCGTCCGCTTTCGCAATTATTGCGAATATCTTTATTATGGATTCGAAAACGTGGTTGGTCATCTGTCAATTTTTCAGGCACTTACCAATAAATACCTCTTCGGCGAATGAAAAATCGCGGATGAACTACCTAGGCTCCTTACCTTTGATGTCGAAATGTGACGCAGCAATAACGTAAAAATTGGAAGCCAAAAATCAAAAACTAATCGTTTTCTCCGCACCTTCCGGATCGGGAAAAACCACCATTGTAAAACATTTGATAAAAAAGTTTCCGATTCTGGGCTTTTCTATCTCTGCCTGTACCCGCGACAAACGTGGCAGGATGGAAGAAAATGGAAAGGATTACCACTTTTTAACTCCCGATGACTTTCGTCAGAGGGTCGAAAATCATGAGTTTGTGGAGTGGGAAGAAGTCTATGAAGGTGCCTTTTACGGTACTCTGAAATCTGAAATTGAACGGATCTGGAGCCTGGGAAAAGTGGTTATTTTCGACGTAGACGTAAAAGGAGGTCTCAGTCTGAAAGAATATTACAAAGAAAAAGCCCTCACGGTTTTTGTAAAAGTTCCGACTGTTGAAGATTTGAAGTCCCGTCTGGTAGGGCGTGGTACCGATTCAGAAGACAGCATATCCAGGAGGCTTTTCAAAGTGAAATTTGAGATGGGATTTCAGGATCAGTTCGATGTAATATTAGTGAACGATAACCTCGAAACTACGCTGGCAGCTGCTGAAAAGTTGGTGCAGGATTTTCTGGAATCCTGATTTACAAGAAAATCAAACGAATAGTTTACTGAAAATTTCAACCTGTCTGGCCGCAATCCGGTTCCAGAGGTAACCTTGCTGAGCAAATTCTCTGACGAGTTCAGACCGTTGCCGGATATCATCACCCGACATGATGTATGCTTTATTGAGCGCCTGAAGTATATCTTTCGGGTCCGGGGTTGTGCGAATGGCATGTCCGTATTCAAATGCTTCAGGAAAATTACAACCGGTTGTAATGATGGGGATTAATCCGGCGCCCATGGCTTCCACAACTGACGTCGGAAACCCTTCCGAATGAGATGGAAGCACATAAAACTGTGCTTTCTCCAGAAGCTCCTTCTTTTTTGCACCAAACTGTGGCCCGAGGAATTTCATGTTGTGTGAACCGGAATTTCGGATCAACGTCTCCAGAGCTTCTTTTTCGCCGTCATCGGTTCCGGCAATCAATAATTCATGATGGTTTGATTTTCCGGGTTCAGATTTCAGCCAGGCTTCAGCCAACGGAATTACACCTTTTTTATGATGAAGTCTTGCCAGGTACAGAAACCTGATTGTTGAATCATCCTTTTCTGTTTTGAGGATGTCCGATGGATATATTCCATTTGCTATGTGTTCAACCTTAGGAAAGATCTTCTTCAGATTTTCACTCTCCGGTGCTCCCACTGCTCTTACCAGATCTGCTTTTTGAGCCAATCTGTTTTCCACAAGGGCAAAATAGAGTTTCTTTTTCAACCATTTCTGCTCCATACTCCAGGGTTCCAGCATACCGTGAGGTGTGTAAATCCAATGAAATCCCATTGCTTTTGCTGCAGCTCCCCAACGGGTCGGATATTGCCAGGCACCATGCGTAACCACCAGGGTTTCAGCCGGATTAAATTGAGTGAGAATTGACTCAGGTTTTGTGGTGCCTTGTAGAAACCGCTTTACCCGAATAAATGGAAACTGTGTTTCGTCGATGCCTTCTGCAGATTCAGGTGCCACCAGCCATGATTCGATTCCAAATTCACAGTGAAGTGATTCGGATGTGGCAATGGCAGCATGCCAGATCCCAAAATTGACGGGCGAAATCTGATCGACAAAATTCAGAATGGTCCGTATTCCGGGCATTGGGATCAGAATAATGAAGGAAAACGATCCGGATGGGCTTCCATCATCAGTTCGTAAGCCACTTCGAAAATGTTATCAGCACTTGGTTTGGAGAAATAGTCCCCGTCAGAAGCATAAGCCGGTCGGTGTGGATGTGCTGTAATCGTTCTTGGTTTACTGTCCAGGAAGTTGTATCCACCCTGAATTTCCATTACCTGCTGCATCATAAAAGCCGTGGCCCCACCCGGTACATCTTCATCAGCGAAAATGATGCGGTTGGTTTTTTTCAGACTTTTCAGGATGTCATGGTGCCGGTCAAAAGGCAGAAGAGACTGGGTATCAATAACCTCAGCCTCAATTCCGGTTTGTGCCAGAATTTCCGCGGCATCCATACAAATGCGGGTCATTGAACCATAGGTTACAATGGTGACGTCAGTTCCTTCCCTCAATACTTCCACCACACCAAGTGGAACAGTAATGTCCTCCAGGTTTTCTGGTAGTTTTTCTTTCAGACGGTATCCATTCAGACATTCGATTACAAGACCCGGTTCATCCGATTTTAACAGTGTGTTGTAAAAGCCGGCTGCCTTGGTCATGTTTCTTGGTGCCAGTACATAGATTCCTCTCAGTGAATTGATAATCACACTCAAAGGCGATCCTGCATGCCATACTCCTTCCAATCTGTGGCCCCTGGTCCGAATAATCATCGGTGCCCGTTGTCCCCCTTTGGTCCGGTATTGAATTGTGGCCAGATCGTCTGTGAGAATCTGCAAAGCATACATCAGGTAGTCGAGATACTGGATTTCAACAATGGGTCTGAGTCCACGTAAGGCAGCCCCGATTCCCTGTCCGGCGATGGTACATTCTCTGATGCCGGTATCGGTGATCCGGATTTCACCATATTTTTCCTGAAGACCTGCAAATCCCTGGTTTACATCTCCGATTTTACCCACATCTTCACCGATGGCAAAAACCATTGGGTTGTTGCTGAAAAGCTTATCGAAATAAGCCTGGAGAATTTCCCGGCCGTCTAAAAGAGCGGCATCATTTGAATATGTTGGCTGTACCTCTTCGATTTTTGTGGCCGAAGCAGCTGTCTCGCTGTGAAGATTGGAATTAAAACGATCACTGTTGGCTTCGTCAATTGATTTCCGTAGAGCAACAAATGAACGCTTCAATTCTTCCGGACCTGTCCGTAAAAGGCGAAGCGCTTCATTCACGGATTTTAATGCATCACTTCGAACGGGAAACTGCTCACTTTTTAGTTTGGTGAGGATTTCAAGGAAGGCTTCTGTTTCAAAACCTGATTCCAATCCGGATTGCAGAAGCGAAACGGTTTGATCGTAATCAAATTTCATGTCCTGGTTAAAGGCTTTCCATGCTGCGCTGCGTGCATTTTTTGCGGCTTCAATTCCTTTGGCTTCAATGGCGGAAATTTCATCTTCGGTTGCCACACCTGAAGCCAGCATCCATTCCCTCATTTTCACAAGGCAATCGTTTTCTTTTTCCCATGTCAGTCTTTCTTTGGTTTTGTAACGTTCATGGGAGCCGGATGTACTGTGGCCCTGAGGTTGCGTTACTTCCTGTACGTGAATCAAAACCGGAGTGTGAGAAGTTCTGCAAATGGCTGCGGCTTTCTGATAGGTTTCCAGAAGCGCAGGATAGTCCCATCCTTTCACAGTGAAAATTTCAATTCCAGCCGCATTTTCAGAAGACTGGAATCCCTTCATCGCCTCAGAAATACTGCCTTTTGTTGTGTGGTATTCTTTCGGAACCGAAATGCCATAATCATCATCCCAAACCGAAACCAGCATGGGAACCTGCAAAACTCCGGCGGCATTCATGGCTTCAAAAAAGACACCTTCTGAAGTAGATGCGTTGCCAATGGTGCCAAAAGCTATTTCATTTCCATTTCTGGAGAATTTTGTAAATGAATGAAGTTCCGGGTTATTCCGGTAAAGTTTGGAGGCATATGCAAGACCCAGAAGCCTTGGCATCTGGGCTGCAGTTGGTGAAATATCAGATGACGAGTTTTTGATATCTGTCAGATTTTTCCACTCACCGTTTTCATTGACAGTACGGGTTCCAAAATGGCAGCTCATCTGGCGGCCGGCAGAACTTGGTTCATCTTCCAGACTTGTGTGCGCATACAATTGCGCAAAAAACTGCTGGCTGGTGAGTCCTCCGATGGCCATCATAAAAGTTTGATCGCGGTAATAACCGGAACGGAAGTCCCCGTTCTCAAAAACACGGGCCATTACCAGTTGCGGAACTTCTTTCCCATCTCCGAAAATTCCGAATTTGGCCTTTCCCGCAAATACTTCCTTCCTGCCTAAGAGGCTGATCTGCCTGCTTTCAAAACCAATGGCATAATCCGAAAGGACGCTTTCCTTCGAAATGGAAAGTGTTTTTTCAGGGGCTTTAGGTGAGGATTTCTTTTTTTTCAATGCTGGAGAGGAAGTTTCCAATTTCAATTCTGTTTGGTGTAAAGTGCAAATGTAGCCGAAAACCGCTTTTGTCCGAAATCGGGTAGGGCAGATGTTTTAACGACTGATTACTGTATTGTAATTTATCCGTGAAGAAATGCGCTGATCAGGCGAATATCCTATTCCATTGTTCGGGTAGCCTGGTCAAGTTTCCGGATGTTTTTCAGGACCGTCCAGAACTCATGTTCCGGATGGAATTCATTCAGGTACAGCGAGTCCAGACTTTCTACCAATGATTGCTCAGCTTGCGGGCCTGCCAGATTTTCCATTGAGATGATACCATCCCGCAAGCCATGGGTTCTGTATCGGTTCAATTTGAGTCCAATCCAGGACATTTTACCAAGGATAACATTTTTCCAGTTCGTGAGAAAAGTCACCGGACGTTTCATGAACATCAATACGAATGGCATGAAAGCAAGAAGGACAATGCAAATGGCAAAGTCACTAAGTCGTTTCAGGCGAAGGTTATATGGTCGGACCAGATCCGGAATGTTTTCCGACTGGTAAACTTTTCCGCGGGCATGTTTCTCACTGCTCGAAACAATGAAATGGCCGTTGGGAGCAAGAAATGAAAACCGGATGCCTGAATTCCGCATGGTCTGAATCCAGTGAATAATCTCGGTAGAACGAAGGTCTCCCAGACAGAAAAGTACTTCTTCCAGACCCAGACGATACGATAAAGCAGGAAGAGATTTCATTACTCCCAGGTAGTTTGCCTGACTGGTCTGGCTATCAGGATCCGGACTCACCCAACCGCAAACTGCCAGTTCCTGGTCGAACTTTCGAAGAATTGAACGGGCATTTTCTACATCGCTGGCCGATCCCGCCATGAGGACACGTTTCTTTTTGTTGGTTGAAAAAAGCAGGTTTTTATTCTGAAACCATTGAACTCCCATGAACCGGATCGTGACAACGAGATAGGTCCAGACGGCACCAATGAGGATGAGTCCTTTCGAAAACCGGTAATCATCGAAAAAGTTGGTCACCCCTGAAATCAGGATGGTACCCAGCGCAATGCCTTTGATGATGGCACCATGGCCGAATTGTTCGGAAAATCTGCCAACTATTCGGGTCGATCCAATCCAAACCAGCAGGTAAGTGGGAATTAGTAGCTGCATGAAAAAGTCAGGATACATTCCGGGAATGCCTTTGAAATTGAGCTCCCACCAGTTTTTGATGAAGGCCATACCGGCAAATGCAATCAGAAATTCAATCAGAAAAGCACCAGAGTAATCGATAAATCGTTTCACGAGAGCCAGAACAGCTCGCACTGCAATCCCGAAATAGATAAACAGCGTGAACGCAAACCGGTTGCTGAAATGCTTTTTCGAAAACAGCAACATGGCTTTGTAAAAGTGCCTTACGAAAGATATGCTTCCCCGTTTGGTGCTTTCTCCTTTAAAATGAAGGATGGTGGTTTCCGGAAAGTAATAGTTTTTGAACCCTGCCATCTGGATACGGTAGCTGAGATCAACATCTTCTCCGTACATGAAAAAAGATTCATCCAGAAGTCCCGAAACATCCAGGGCTGACTTCCGCATAAGCATAAACGCTCCCGACAGGACGTCAACCTCATGTGTTTCCATTTCATTCAGATAGCTGAGATGGTATTTTCCAAACATGGGATTGGTTGGGAAAAGGCGGGCAAGTCCGAATGCTTTGCAAAACGATACCCAGGGTGTGGGAAGTCCGCGTTTACTTTCCGGAAGATAAATACCGGCACCATCCAGCATCCGGGCCCCAAGTCCACCGGCATCCGGTGTTTGCTCCATGAAATTCAGGCACTTTGAAAGGCAGTCTTCAGGAATGACGGTGTCTGGATTCAGTAAAAGAATATACTTTCCTTTCGCAAGGCGGATGGCCTGATTGTTTGCTCTTGAAAAACCGACGTTTTCAGTGTTGCCGATCAGGTGAACCTGTCCGAATTTCTTCCGGAGCATGTCCATTGAACCATCAGAAGAATGATTGTCGACAACAAATATTTCAGTGGGTATGTCCTTTACAGCTGCCAAAACCGAATGCAGGCAAAGCTCCAGGAAGTGCTCTACGTTATAATTGACCAGGACAATGGAAAGGACGGGCTCGGTCAACCGTTTTCTCGTTTAGTTTTGAACGTCCTGAACCATTTTGCCATTCACATAATATGCCATTCCGCTCAGGCTTTTGTCGATGGCAGTGGTGTAAAAGCATGCAGGAATTATGGGAGAAGCAAGTTTCTTTCCGTAGACAGCGGTAAAGTAAATTTCCATTGATCCGTTTTTTTTCAGAATCTTTTCCAGTTTCAATGTGGTTTCAACATTTGTTTTTGCCGACATGCAAACCAATACGACATAACGGGTGAAATCCAGTTTTGAGATCTTTTTTCCTGGAATCACTTTCGAAATAAAGTACTCGTCAAATTGTTCTTTACGGGCGAAAAGCTGAGTATTCAGTCCGGACTTTGGTTCCATGCCTGGTTTGACAAAATAGCCTTCCAGTTTGGAAAATCCAACCTGAGCAGGTTTCTGTACAGAAGAGGAGAGGGGTAGCCAGACAAAAACAGACAGTAGAAGAAAATGGATGAAAATTCGCATAAGTGTAAATTCGGATGAAAGGTATAAAAAAACAGCCCTGCGATGAGGGCTGTTCCATTTTTTTATCGTTCTGAAATGGATAC
This sequence comes from Catalimonadaceae bacterium, assembly GCA_036759185.1. GTDB lineage: Bacteria > Bacteroidota > Bacteroidia > Cytophagales > Flexibacteraceae > CAMDMI01. Next base: position 13,084 of record DAIOVD010000097.1, read on the forward strand.
AAAATCCCGGGATGTAGCCCCGGTGTAAATCTGACGGGGTCTTCCAATGGGTTCTTTGGATGCGTTCAGTTCTTTCCATTGAGCAATCCATCCTGGCAGACGGCCCAGTGCAAACATGACGGTGAACATATTGGTCGGGATTCCCAACGCACGGTAAATAATGCCACTGTAAAAATCAACGTTTGGATACAGTTTTCGGCTGATAAAGTATTCGTCCGTTAGTGCGGCCTCTTCCAGACCTTTGGCTATGTCCAGAATCGGATCTTTCACTCCCAATTGACTCAGAATCTGATCACATGCTTTTTTGATGATCTTCGCTCTAGGATCGAAATTCTTATAAACCCTGTGCCCAAAGCCCATCAGGCGAACTTCTTTCCTTTTTACTTTTTCCAGGTAGTCTTTCGGATCAATGCCCATCAGCCGGATTTCATCCAGCATTTCGATCACTTCCTGGTTGGCACCACCATGAAGTGGTCCCCACAAGGCGTTGATACCGGCAGAGATCGATGAATATAGACTTGCTTTCGAGGAACCAACCATCCGTACGGTACTGGCTGAGCAGTTTTGCTCGTGGTCAGCATGAAGGATCAGTAATTTGTTGAGTGCATCTACCACAATTGGATCAGGGTGAAAATCTTCCACAGGAAGAGCAAACATCATGTGCAGGAAGTTCTGGCAGTAGTCATACCGGTTCATCGGATAGTTCACCGGATGCCCCATTGATTTTTTGTATGCCCAGCCAACAAAGGTTGGCATTTTGGCCAGCAACCGGAAAATGTTCAGGTTGATATTGTCCGGTGTCGGGTTTTCAACAGATTCCGGATAGAACGCGGTGAGTGAACAAACCAGAGAAGACAACACACCCATCGGATGGGCAGATGCAGGAAATCCATCCAGAATCTTTTTGATGTCTTCATTCACCAATGTATGCATTTTGATCTGCTCGGTGAATTCGTCGAACTGAGCCTTGGTTGGCAACTCTCCATAAATCAGGAGGTATGCGACTTCAATGAAATTGGATTTTTCTGCCAGTTGTTCAATCGGATAACCACGGTAACGGAGGATACCCAGCTCACCATCGAGAAAAGTGACAGCACTTTTCGTGGCTCCTGTGTTTTTGTATCCCAGATCCATTGTTACGAGACCTGTCGCGTCCCGAAGTGTGGAAATATCAATAGCTTTTTCGTTTTCGGTTCCGATGATAACCGGTAGTTCAATGGTTTTACCTTCGAATGTAAGTTGTGCAACTGACATGATAATTCGTTGTTCTGTATTATTAGGCTGTGAAGCTGTCCTCTATGAAAGGGCGAAACTATTTCAAAAAGACCTGAATCAAAAGATTGTTTCTTTTTCTTTTTAAAAATGTGAGGAATGCCTGTACCAAAGTATGTTGAATTGCAGCCAAACGGATGATTTCTTTCAATCCGGGAATGTTTTATGAACAGGCAAAATCTGAAATCAGAAACTTGTACGCACCGATCAGGAAACTTTTATTTCATGATTTTTCCGGAAATCCCGAAACTAATCACGCCAACGGTTCCTTTTCCTGCTTCCAGGAAAACGCCAATTTTGGGATGTGGAATCCATTTGGCGCCCAGTACCAGACTGGCAGAGCCAAATGACCCATCGGAGAAATCCTGTTTCTCCAGATATTTCGGTGCGACTTCCCAACGGAAAGAATACCAACCAAGGGACGCAGTAGAGTAGAAGTCCCACTTCTTTACGTTGATTACTTCTCCAAACGTATTGTTGAATATGTCAGCAAAGTGAAACGTCAGACGAATTCCTCCGAAATTACTTTTGATATGGCTTTCGTAGACTTCTGATCCATAAGAATCGGTGTATGTGGCATTGAAAAAACCGTAATAAAGGCCAAAAGCCCAATGATTATCAAAGGAATAGTCTCCGGATATCTGCAATGGGAGTATTCCTTTCTGTGAGCCAAATTCAGGAAAAATGATGTACTTTTTAGAGGCACTTACACTTAGCCAGAGAGAACCTCTTTTATGTGGCCATTTGTTTCCCAGCATGGGGAGGTTCATTCCAAGGAAATCCCGCCCCCTTCCATGACTCGCCAAAGAAGTCTGGGGTTGGTCGTAGCCCGCTGTGTTACCAATTGATGGGATCGATGTTCCCAGGAATATCGATAGCCAGAAGAATCCTGTTAAAAATCCTCTGTGATTTTTCATGCCTCACTCGTTTTTCAGAGTAGAAAAATCGGGAAATTCCTCCGGACAGGGGAAGTGATAACGACCTGTTTCTTTTGATGTATGTTTATTTGGAATTGCTCTTTATCCAGATTTGATATTAAGCGTCGTCGTCATCGAATTC
>DAIOVD010000098.1:0-15405 GCA_036759185.1 Catalimonadaceae bacterium
AAAGGTTGTGCCCTCATTGAAGACGGATTCAACTGTAATTTTTCCATGAAGTTTTTCCACCACCTGGCGGGTGATGTACAGTCCAAGACCTGAACCGTAAGAATCTTCTGACGCCCGGAAAAACATCTCGAAAATCTTATCCAGATATTCTTTGCTGATACCCTTCCCATTATCGGCCACCGTAATACTGGCTCCTGTATCATTGGTGGTAATTGCGATCCGAACAAAAGAATCGGCTCCCGGTCGCTGGTACTTGATGGCATTCGAAATGAGGTTCTGGAAGAGAATTGTCATCCTTCCCAGGTCACTGAGAAACGGAACGGTGTCATCAATTTCAATGATCGAACGGACCCTGTCTGCGTTCTCCATGTATTTGAGATTGTCGATGCACTCGGCTATCACACCATTGAAATCAATCAGTTCCTGCTTCACTTCCAGCCTTGTGTTCCGGCTGAAGTTGGTAAGGTCCAGAATGAAGGAATCCAGCTTGTTGATGCTTTTCTCCGCCAGATTTACATAGGCAGATTTCTGATCTTCTTTGGGCTCCATCCGGATGAGATTGAGAAGACCCAGTACCGACCGAAGCGGCGCCCTCAGATCATGGGATGCCCGGTACACAAAGCTATCCAGCTCAAAGTTGGTTTGCATCAGTTTGTTTTCGGTCTCCTTCCGCTGGGTAATATCCCGCGAATTGACCACCACGCCCTGCACCGAATTGTCGGCCAGGAGGTTGTTCATCACCGATTCGAGGTACACCACATTTCCTTCTGCATCCTTAATCTGGTATTCAATGCTGTGGTCTTTTTCGCCATTGTCCACCACATCCTGCAATACTTCCCCAAACTTGTCTTTGTCGTCGTTCAGCACCAAATGAGTGAATTCCTGACCAATCAGTCCCTCGCTTTTATAACCCAGCATGCGTACGGTAGATTCTGATGTATAGGTAATGTTGCCCGACCTGTCAAGGACGGTCACAATATCGCTGGAATTCTGCACCAACGAGCGGAAGCGGGCCTCGCTGCTGGCCAGTTCCAGTTCGGCATGTTTCCGTTCTGAAATATCCAGGGCGGTGAAACAAATGCTGGTGAGACGATTCTCCTGATCGTACACCGGAAGGAAATTGATTTCCAGCCAGATCGGGCCGGATGGAAGTCCTTCCAGATATTCTTCATACTTCACATATTCTCCCCCCTGCGCCATGGCCGAAACCGAAATGTATTTCTCGATTTCGTTCTGATACCAGTAATCCGTCAGTGGCTCGCCGGAAACCAGCTTTTTACCCGTCAGTTCGGCTATAAATTCACTGGCTTCTTTGTTAAACGTCAGAATATGAAATTCGAGATCCAGGAGGATGAAGGATTGAATTGTGTTATCGAAGATTGCCTTCAGGTAGTTTTCTGATGTTCGGAGCGCTTTCTCTACTTTCTTCTTTTGCGTGATGTCGCGAATGACACGAAGCCGGCCGATGATGGCACCGGTGAGGTCTTTCAGCTTCACCACATTCAGTTCGGCGGTTCCGGTTTCTCCGTCTTTCTTCATAAAATCAACCTCCGATGAGAACTTGATGTCGTCGTCCAACGGATCATGAAAGGCACTTTCTACTGAATCTTCGATGGAAGCCGGATCTGCGAAAAAAGGCGCTTCGTTTATTTTCTTACCCAGAATTTCCCCTTTTCGGAAACGGAAAAGTCGCTCAGCAGAAGGGCTCCATTCGGTAATAAACCCATCGTTATCAGTCAGCACAACGGCATCGGAAATGTTCTCAAAAGCCAGAGAGTGTTTGGTCAGAGACTGGTAATTCTGCTCCCTCTCCACCGCAATACCCGTGAGCTTGCAAGCCATGTTGACCAGCGTAATTTCGGATGTACTGGGCTTGTGTAAGTCCTTGTGAAAAAGCGATATAACCGCAAGCAGTTCATCATTCTGACCAAGCACCGGAAGGCTCCAGCTCGAGCGGATTCCGGCTACATTGGCTTCGTTGAGTTTGTCTTTCCAGCTGGGTTCTTCAAACACATCTTCGACAATGACGAGGTCTTTTGTGAAGGCGGCTGTTCCAACGGTGGTTTGATTTTTACCAACTCCCATCTTCTGGAAAGAAGCCACAAAATTCAATGGCAACCGGGGCCCGGATGCGAACGTCAGCTGTTTGGTGGAGTCATCGTAAAGGTGAATGGAAGGAAGCGCCTCCGGCATAAACTGCTGAAGTTTGGCGCAGATCCGGTCGAGCACGCTGGGCAGATTCTCGCCTTTGGCAATCAACTCCATAATATCCTTCTGGTGGTTGATGATCCGCTCGGACTGCTTCTGCTGCGTGATGTCGGTGGCGTAAATATTGATGTAGTCTCCTTTCGGCACGTACACAAACAGCAATAGGAAATACCGGTTTTTGATGTTCAGACTCAGCGTAAGTGTACTGTCGACGGCATTCATATTCGAAAGCCGGTCCCTCAGATTGTTGGGAATGCTGTTGTCGTATTTCGGCTTCCACTCATTGAGGAAAATGTTGGCCGCTTTATTGGCGTAAATGATATCACCGGAAGTTGAAATCCGCAATGTCGGATGCGGGGCTTCTGACGGAAATTTGGCCAGGTTCTCAATCTGTCTCTGGTCCGTCACCGATTGGGTAATGTCCCGGATTACAGCCAGGTGATTACCGGGCAGGTAATTGGCTTTTGCCTGATATTCAATGTATTTAATGGAAAGGAATTTGTCGATAAAACGATACCGTCCTTTGATTTCGCCGTCGGATAAAAAGGTTTTGAGATTGGCCTGAAGCTGCATTCTCTCCTTGGGTTGCACCAGATGCGAAAGCTGATATTCGTTCAGTTTTTCGAGCCGAAACGAATAAATATCGCTGGCTGCTTTGTTGGCATCCAAAATCTTACCTTCATCATCAAAAATGATAATCGCATCAAGCGATTGTTCAAACAAACTCCGGTAGCGGGTTTCACTTGCCTTGATTTGTTTCTCGAAGGAGAACTTCTGAAGGACAGTACGGATGGTCAGATCCAGGTCTCTTTCCTGAAAAGGTTTCAGCAGATAACCAAATGGATCAGAGAGCTTTGCCCTCTCAAACGTTCGTTCATCGGCATAGGCAGTGAGGTAGATAACGGGCACATCCATTTGCTGATGAATGAGTTCGGCGGTCTCAATTCCGTCGATATCTCCGTCGATCATAATGTCCATCAGAATGAGGTCCACTTTGTGACTTCTGACGGTCGCAAGTGCCTCTTTTCCAGAGGATACACTCGCCACAACATCGTAGTTCATCTGGATCAGCCGAAGCTCTAAGTCTTTGGCAATGATCTTTTCATCTTCAACAATCAGGATTTTATGACTATAGGGCTGATTCATTCAATTCTGGCACTAAATTTCTGTATAGTAAACACTTAGCTTACCGGAAAGAGTTCCGGTAACAGAAACAAGAAACGCAAAACCAGATTGAGAAAACCGACGTTTTCGCCTCTTTTCTAATGTGAAAATAAATCAGTTAAAAACAACGAAGAAACAGCCGGATCAGACTGCCGGGAGGTGCACAATCTGCTTGGTTTCAAAGAAATCCTCTTTGAGATAATCTTTCAGCATAAACGAACGGGGCTTCCATTTGCTCACCGCTTTCAGTTCTTCAGACAGGTCCCCTCCTTTCCACATCAGCAACCCGTTTTTCAAATCATGGCTGTAGTGCTTTGCAAATTTCCCGGTGGTCCATTTCAATAAATCAGCTGCTGGCGCAACGGCCCGGGTGACCACAAAATCAAACGTTCCCGGCACCGACTCGGCTCTGGCGTTGATGGCTTTCACATTTTTCAGTCCAAGCAACTCGATCTGAGCTTCCACCACTTTGATCTTTTTCCCGATCGAATCAACCAGGGTGAACTGCACTTCCGGATACCAGATGGCAAGTGGCAATCCCGGAAAGCCACCTCCTGTTCCAAGATCCATCACTTCGGTCATTGGTTTAAAGGAAAAAAACAGGTCCAGCGAAAGAGAATGCAGCAGGTGGCGTTCATACAGATTCTCCAGATCGCTTCTCGACACCAGATTGATTTTTGAATTCCACTCCACGTAGCCATGGTAGAGCTTTTCCAGTTGGGCGAGTTTTTCCGGAGTGGCAGAAGGAAAATACTGAAGGATTAAATCGTTCCGGATCATAATGGTGAAGTGCCCTGAGGCCAGTTATGGTATGAAAATGCTTTGGCGGGTGAAGCAAAAAGCGGTTTTACCGTCGACCAGAGTTTCCGGAAAAATTCGGAATTCCGGTAATGATTGAGATCTTCTTCGGTTGCCCAGAAACTGAGAGTCGCCACGTGATTCGGGTTCTGGTCTTCCTGAAGCAGTTGCAATGAAATACAGCCCGGATTGGTCCGGATAATTTCCTGATGAGAGGAATACAACTGCAGAAACAGTTCGGTGTGTTCCGGCTGAATATCCAGCTGCACAATCCGTATGAGCATGATCTTTTTTTCGGGGCAAATAGCTGAAAATTCCGCAGAGCTCCTAGTTTTGCACTCCCAATTGGATCATTAGCTCAGCTGGTTTAGAGCATTACCTTGACAGGGTAGGGGTCACTGGTTCGAATCCAGTATGGTTCACTTTTCACCGAATTTCCGTCAACGTTCAGACGACCAGAGCCATGATAGGCAGAATTTGGCTCAAATGGAAACAGCACCGGGCAGAACAGCAGAAAAAGCAAATGTTCGCCAAACGCAGATCACAGGTTGCAAGCCTTGATTTTGCCATCATTGCCAACAATTGCTGGGGCGGCGAAATCTACAAATACTATGATCTGCCCTTCACTTCGCCTTTTATCGGGCTCTATCTGTACCCGGATTGTTACCTGAACCTTCTGGAAAACTGGGATCAGATCGACCTTCAGAAAATCAATATTGGATTTACCAGCCGTTATAAAGAAGGGGTCCTCTCCTACCCGGTTGGAATTCTGGATAACCACATTGAAGTTCATTTTCTCCATTACCATAGTCTGGAAGAGGCTGATTCCAAATGGAAGCGCCGGTCAGTAAGGCTGAAGGATTTTAGCAAAGACCAACTGTATATAAAATTCTGCGACCGGGAAGGTGCCGTTTCAGATCATTTTAACCGGTTCGACAAATTACTTTTTCCGAATAAAATTTCCTTCTCTGTGGAAGCCAATCTTTGCTCAGTGAACTGCGTTTCAAAACCAGATCCAGCCAAACCAGAACAGGTAGATGACGGCGTAAAACTATTCTGGAACGAAATGAATGACGGTTTCGACCTTCCGTTGTGGCTGAACCGGAAAATGTTTCCAGCAAGGAAAGCCTAACCTCTATTCGAAACGCAGTGCTTCGACCGGATCCAATTTCGATGCCTTGATGGCCGGATAAAGTCCGGAAAAAATTCCCACCGACACACAGAGGGCAAGTCCCATCCCAATCCAGGCCCAGGGCACCACAAATTTGCCGTTTCCTAAAAATACGGAGACAGAATTTCCTGCTGCAAGTCCAAGAATTATTCCTACAATACCACCGATTACGCAAATGACAATGGCTTCAGTCAGGAATTGAATCCGGATTCGCATCGGTGTGGCGCCCAGCGCTTTGCGGACACCAATCTCATGGGTTCGCTCAGTAACGGACACCAGCATAATGTTCATCAAACCGATTGATGCGCCCAGTAACGTAATCAATCCTATTCCAAAACCGGCAATCTGCAAACTGCCGGTTACTTCTTCTACAGAACTGGCCAATGATGCGGATTGGGTAATTTCAAACGAATCTTCCCGATCTGCAAGGTCATGACGAACGGTCCGCATTATACCTCTTGCCTCGTCCATGGTGGAACTGAGCAGCATCGGGTCTTTTACAACCGACGTAATTTCATAACTCAGCTCTTTGCCGGCACCCATTTGCTCACCCTTTCGGATGGGCACAACAAATGCTCTGTCGGCACCACTGCCATTGGCTACAGAACCCGTTTTCTTAAGAAGTCCAATTATTTTAAACAGCTGCCCCTGCGCCTGGATTACTTTGTTTACAGGACTTTCTTCCTGAAACAGGGTCTGTGATAATTCGGGTCCGATCACACAAACCGGCATTCCAAATTCAATCTCGGTGGCAGAGAAAATACGGCCTTCCACCAGGTCCATACCTTTTGCATAAAAGGCATTTTCATCACCGCCAAACACATTGATATTGGGATTGCTTTTTACGCTACCGTATTTCACTTCGGTGTTCCATGAAACCCTCACATAAATGGCGACAATGGCCTTAGTTCCCATTTTCGATTTATATCGTACGGCTTCATCATATGAAATTTTCGGGAATCTCTTTCCATCCATTCCGTGACGTTTCCGTCCTTGCCTTGCGAAAGTTGAAATGTCGAATGAATTGGCCCCCAGGTCTTCCATGCCATCATACACCGAAAGTTTGATGCCATCAATTGCCGTGAGAATTCCGACCAGTGCGGTAATTCCGATGCCAATGATGAGAGCAGTGAGTGTCGCACGGAGCGGATTCGCTTTGATGCTGCCAAAGGCTTCGGAAATATTGGAGAGGCTGAAGATCATGGAAAGAACAGATCGTCAAAAATAGACAATGAGGCTGGTCTGTCATAAGGAAAATGATGGCCGGAATGTAAAACATGAGAAATGAAGATTCTGTAGGATCAGACGACACGGCAGGTTCCGGCTCAAGGGATTTTCAGCCAAAATTTTTAATTCTGAATCGGAAAGTGCTATTTTGAATCCTGAGGCAGAAATGTACTCCGACCAATTGGACAGCGCAGGAACTGCGTGAGGCCAGCAACACTGTTTAAAAGGATATTTCCGTATTTTTTGAACAGTACGCCGTAAACAATGTAAAAACAGACAATGGGTAAATCATCCGAAACATTCAGCAAAAAGGAGAAGGAAAAAAAGAAAATCAAGAAGAGGAAGGACAAGGAAGAGAAGAAGGAAGAAAGAAAAGCCATGGCTCCGAAAGGTCAGAGTCTTGAGGAAATGTTTGCCTATGTGGATGAGGAGGGAAATATCACAACGACACCGCCTGACCCAAAGAAAAAGAAAGTAATCAACAAGGAAGATGTAATCATTGGCGTATCCCGCCGTCCGGAAATGGAAGAAGAAGTGGGACCAAGGACAGGAACGGTTACGTTCTTCAATGAATCGAAAGGATACGGCTTTATCAAGGATTCCAGAACAGGTGACAGTATTTTTGTTCACCAGAAAGGATTGCTTCAGGCCATCCGGGAGCACGACAAAGTAACGTACGAAGTCGAAAGCACTCCGAAAGGACCAGGCGCCATTGGCGTAAAAAAGGTCTGACCCGTTATTTGACTGACAAACAACCAACAACCCGTTCCCAACCGAACGGGTTTCTTTTTGTCCTATTGTCCTGACTGAAAATACCCGTAAACAATCCGAAATTCCTTTTCGGGCGACCGGTTCCTTTTTCAGTAACCGGTCGCCAAAGAAAGGGTTATTCCCAGTCGATCTTTTTTGTGTTGTCTTCCGGCAGGATGTCGGTCAGCGTATTAAGCGGATCAAAACTTGCGTAGACCGGCTTTTTGTCTGTGACCCACACAATTTCCTGTCCGGTTCGGATGGCCAGCTTTTCCATCCGGATGACATCGCCTTTCTTTTTCGGTCGCTCCTCCATGGTCAACGCCAGACCAAACAAGCCGGTGGCCGGAACATTTTGTTCTTTCCCTCCCAGACTGTCGACGTACATTTTTCCGGTTTCGACCTTCATCCGCACTTCAAATTTTCCATTTGCGAGCTTCTTACCAGTAGCTGACACCATCTTATTTTTATAGAGTGTAATTCTCTTCAGCTGGTCATCAGCCAGTTCTTTCTGTTCCGGTGTGAGATAAGCCTGAAGTGCTGAATAAAAATTATTGGTGGTTGGATACGGACGGGATGTAAACCGGTAACGTGAAACAAATTCTTTCAGAAACTCATTCATCTTTTTCTCACCAATCAGATCCATCACATTGTACATGGCCATAGAACCTTTGTTGTAGTAGGCATAACTTTGCATTTCAATGTCCATCAGTGGATTTTCCTTCTTTTTCTCGCTGCTCCTTCCGTTGAGGTAGCCGCTCAGTTCTTTTCGCAAAAACCGCCCCATCAGCTCATCGCCGTAACGTTTCCGCATCACCATTAAAGCCGAGTATTCTGCCATAGTCTCACTGAGAAACTGGGCTCCTCTCGCATTGGCAGGGTTAATCTGGTGCCCCCACCATTGGTGCGCCATTTCGTGAGCTGTTACAAAATATACATAGTCAATGGCATCTTCTTCATCCAGATTGGCAATAAATCCGATGCCTTCGCTGTATGGTATGGTGTTATCAAACGATTGCGCAAAACTTGAATAGCGGGGAAATTCCAGAATCCGTACCTGTCTGTGCTGATACGGACCAAAGTTTTCAGTGTAGTAATCCAGAGAATGCCGGACTGCTTCCGCCATTTTCTTAATGTTAAACGTATGCCAGGAATGATGATAAATGGAAATCTCGATGCCTTTCCAGTTCTCTTTGTACACTTCATACCGGGCCGACAACACCGAATAGAAGTTGGTGATTGGCCTGTCCATTTTGTAGTGAAAATAACGCCGTCCGTTTTGAGTCCATTCTTTTGTGAGATAACCCGGCGCTATGGCAATCTGATCAGGTGAAGTGGAAAGGGTTGCTTCAAATCGGATCGAATGGTTTTTATCATCAAAAAGGCTCTTGTCAATTTCGCCCGAATCGCTCTGGGATGGCATCGTTGGAATTTCCTTCAACCCATATTCCTTCCGTTTGTCTTCATCTTCAATTCGATATCCATCATTGTATCCAACACTTGGCCATTGGCGATTGTTGAAGAAGGTTCCGTTGCCACGGACGGGACTTTCATTATCCAGGCCGGTGAATGCGAGGTCCATTTTAAAATCCAGCATAAAGCTATCGCCCGGAGCAAGTGGCGTTTCAAGCTTATACGCCCGGATACCCTTTTTGGCATCTTCAAACACAAGCTTTACGGGATTTGAAATATCAAATTTCCGCACGATACCATCCGGATTCATATTGTACCACAAGGTATCAAATGGCTTTTTGTGGGGATTGTAATAGGTAAATTTACCGGACAGTGTGAGATTACTGTTTTCAGGAAACATGTCAGCTCCTACGTTAACAGCAGAAAGGGCTGGATGAAGGCTGCGCTCCAGATAGCTGAATTTCTTTTCATAGTCCACCGAAATGGCTTCATCTGTTTTTGAATTTGAGTAATGATCCACATCCACGGTTAATCGGGTAATATAAAAACCGGTGATCATCATCGCAGTGAATGGCAGGGCCAGAATCAATTTGGATTGAAAGGAACTTTTTAACCGTTGGGCAGCCATCCGGTAACGGGCACGGAAATCACTTTCCACACCTCTCACCATAAACAAATAGGCGATAGCAAGGAGAAAACAACCAACAAAAACCCAGTGCAGAAGATAGAGCCGATAGCCAAAAACCCCTTCTCCAAATCCGTTCATATCGCTGTACACATACCGCATTCCACTGCCAAACCGGAAAAGCGGGTGCTCAATTTTGAGGTAACTCAAGCCCAGAAAACTGATGTAGTATACCAGAATGGCAATGTTGCCGGTGTATTTATTGTTTACAATGTGCTGAATGCAAAAGGCCAATGCGGCAATCAGCCAAAGCCTGGGCAATTCATAGAAGAAAATGGTCTTGAAATAGAGGCCAAATTCATAATTGTGGTATCCTTTTATGGTTTGAACCAGCACGCCAACCAATGGAACCAGCATCAGCAAAAAAACCGGAACCAACAAAAGAGAAGCAAATTTCGACCAGAATATGACCGTATTCGGTGTTGGAAAGGCATCATAAATTCCTTCCATTTTCGCCTGGCGTTCCCTCCACACGATTTCTCCCGCCAGGAAAATAATGAGGGCAATGCTGAGAATACCAAATAGACTGGTGGTTACGGTTTCCAGCATCTGTCCTGTAACCGGATAAATACCTGTTTCAAAAGAACGATCCGCATACCAGGCAGCAACGGATAAATAGAGTCCAATCGCAAACAGCATGGCGATGAAAATCCCGTTCCGAAGAGTCTGTCTTGATTCCAGAATCCAAAGGCTGAAAAACGTACGGACCGGTGAAAAATCCGGCATCCAGGAAAGCGAAGGTACTTTAAGTGCTTCTTTCACATCGGCAGCCACTTTGGCTTTCTTGCCTTGTCCTTTTGGTGCATCAGCCACCGGGCTCATCTGAAATTTGAGAAATCCAAACACCAGAATCACCGCACCTACACTGCTCCAAAGGACACGATTCCAAAGAAACGCACCCGTAAGAGGAACCAGATTCTGATTCTTGTCGGCAATGGACCAGTATTCTGTCACCCGATCGGCGGCGGTCAGACCAAATGTGTCGAGCAATGCTGCAATGAATTTATTGTCCAGATCGCCTAACAGATTGAGTGAGATGGAATAAAGCACAATGAAGGAAATGGCCAGTATATAGGCATACATCATCTTCCGTGTGAGGTTCACCAAAGTAAAAAAGAGGGAACCCATAAAAAATATGGTCGGCACCAGGCAAACCAGAAACGGCCAAAGGTAGGCTGACATCTGAAATGCCCCCCAGCTTTCGGGGTCTTTGGTGAGCATTTTGGCCAGAAGTTCTCCCAGCAACATCCCAAGAGGAAGACTGAAAAAAACAAGGGCGCACATAAAGTATGTCCCAAGAAAGCGACCAGCCAGATAGTCCGTTTTCTTCAGCGGATACGCATACAGAAATGTGTCCATTTTATGTTCCGAATCACGGAATACGGGGACCGCAAAAAATGCCATGGTGATGAACAACCCAAAAGCCCCCAGAATCGAAATAATCTGGTGGATGTTGTATGGGGCGTTTGAATTCACCTTTCCGTATCCACCTCCAATCCGGACGGCATCAGTGTTCATAATGACCATTCCAATGATGAAAAAGATCAGAGCATAGATCCAGGTAGCTGGCCGGCTGAGGCGATAACGGATTTCAAAAAGAAAGACAGACTTCATGCAGGATTTTCGTAAGAACAGGCAATAAGATTTGGATTCATGGAACCTGCAAGCCTAACCCCTGATTTCTGTGTGATTTAGAGGATAAAAGGACGGGAATCTGTCATAATTGGACGCATGCAATAAAAAAAAGCCACCCTTTTCAGGATGGCTTTTGGATACACAGATATTCGCACAGATCTTAATTCACTGTCACGTTGATTTCTTTTTTCACCGAGCCCACGCAAACCGTGATCACAACAGAACCTGGTTGTACGGCAGAGATGCTTCCGTTACCGTCAACAGAGGCTACAAGGGCGTTGTCGCTGCAATATTTGATAGATGCATCGGTTACAGCTACACCAAAGGCGTCCTTCGCAATTGCATCGATGCTCACCGGAAGTCCGATAAATGCCTGAATTGTAACAGTCGTGGAATTGACTGAAATACTGGCAACCGAAGGATTATCAGCACCACAATCGCAATCATCGGCCACCGCTACCTGAACAGAGGCACCGCCAGCTGCATATCGGTCATCGTTCACGAATGCAAGGAGAAATCCCGGCATTCCAGGCATGGCCGAGCTACTTGCTTTCAGCGTACAGCTATTGGAATTTGAAGTTGTGATGGAGAATGGCTGCGGGAATCCCGGAATGTCGTTGAATGGCAATAACCATTGCACATTGCTCGGATTGGTGGTCAGTGTAATAGCGTCTGCCGCACCCGCTCTGTATTTCACACGATCCACCTGATAGGTTTTCAATGTGAAATTCTGCGTTTTATTGGCGCCAATGCTGGTTGAGAATGGCTCAATGAACATCGCAAAATCCGGGTTGATGGTTACGTTGGCCTGGCTTACAATCCCTTCAATTTCAGCGTAAACTACCGCCTCTCCTACTCTCAATGCTACAACTTTACCAGTCTGGTCGATGGTAGCGGCCTCACCGTTGCCGGTTGAGTCGGTAGTTTTGATGGACCACTTAATGGTTTTACCCGTCACTTCAGTTCCGCTACCATTGAATGCCTTGGCTGTGAAGGTTTTGTCTTCACCTTTAAACATTTCATAAGAACCGGGAGTTATTTTAACCTGAGAAACCGGAAGTGGCACCGCAATTTCTCCAAAAACGAGAACCGGAACCTGAACAGAGGGACTTCCAGTGAGGTTGGTAGCTGTCACGGTAATCACACAGGAGCCTGCTTTCAACACTTTTACTATACCAGCCGATGTAACCGAAGCAATGGAAGCATCTGAACTGGAGAAGGTATATGTTGGAGTTGTTGTACCGAAATAAATGGTGTTCAGTTCAAATTCAGTTCCGTCTGCTTCCCACCAGATGGTCCAGGGATTAACAGCGAATACAGTCGACGGGGCCTGAATTGACAATGGTACAGAAGCAGTGTAGGTCGTACCATTGTAACTGTAGGAAGCGGTAACGGTTGCAGTTCCCTGGCCTTTTCCATAAACGGCTGTTCCGGTAAACGTTGCTACGTCTGTGTTGGACGACGAATACGTGATGCCAGAGGTGATCGGAAGAATGGTACCATCTGTACCAACCAATTGAGCCTCGAACGTAAAATTGTTGCCCACTGTAATTGCTTGTCCACCTGATTTGATGACAAGTGCGTATTGCTTGGACGAAGGGGTTGGTGAATTGTCGTCCTTCTTGGAACAGGACCAAAGTCCGGTTAATCCAAACAGAATGAGAACGATAGAAAGGTGTTTGATCATAGATAATTTGATTAATGTGTCGCAAAGGAATGCGCAGTTTTTGAATCTGCCACACCGCTTGTACCAAAACCCACCTATTTTAAGAGAAACTTGGGTTTGTTAACGATCAGTTTCATTCGTTCACATTTCTTCAGAAGATTTGAGAAAATGTTTGGAGGGATCTACGCCGATTTCCCTATCTGATGCCGAAAAATAAAAAAGGAGGCACAAGGCCTCCTGTTGTATCAAAATTTACCTGCGTTATTCCGGTCATATTTCGGCGACCCGGAACTTTGGGTCAGAACACATCAGGTAAATTTGACGTATTGGTTTCGCCTGAACCAGTTTTTTTGACTTCAATTATTCACTGCGACAATCTAAATACCGGAAAAGTTAAAAACGGAATATAACCGTTTTGCATAATTCGGTTCATCAAGATATTCTCACAGAATGCGAATTAATGGAATATCGGAATTTCAGTCAAGCAGTTTTTTATAAAGTGAAGGGGAAAAACAAAATCTTATCCTCATTCCTCAATCAGTTACGGGGAGGAAATATGCGCTTATAAACAAATCGAATCAGTTATCATTTGACATCCAATTGGTTAACCATCTCATCCCAATACCAGTTACAAAAAACCTGATTGCAATAGACTCTTTGTTCCATTTCAAATGAACGTAGAACTCAATACACTTCAATAGCAGACCATTGCTCAACCAATGAAAATTCTGCTAAAATCTTAAAGTTGTTTTTTGCGAATTCGCCTGATCAATTTCAATTTTTCAAGAGTTCGAACTACTTCTCCCCCTACTCCAACACCCAGATCCGTAATTCCTTCGCCGGAACCGAAACATCCTGCACAACTCCGCCCTTGAGGCTGGTGCCCCGAACGCCCTGAAGATCGGCTGCCTGACTGGTAGCCACGAGCTTCCATTTTCCCTTGGGTACCGACACAGCTGGGAACACATCACCTTTTTCTCCCACGTTCAGGAGAACCAGGATCTTTCCATCCACCAAATAGCCCAGCAATGCATCGTTTGCAGGCTCGATAAACTGATAGTATCCTTTCGGCAGCGCATTTTCCTGACGGAACACCTTGCCCAGTGGGCTGTTGCGCAGCGCCATCATACCTTTCCAGAAAGCCAGCATGGAGGCATAATCAGCCGTACTGCCTTTGTCGGACTTGGTTTTGCCCACATTGTCCCACACAAACTGATTGGCAAAACGCAGGTTGTAGGTATCGCGTTTTCCGTGGTAATGCAGGTCGCCGGACAGAGCCGTTTTCTTCACCACCTCTTCCAAAGGAGACAATCCCTTCGATCGCATAAATTCGGTTCCCCCATGCAGCACGACAGGGCCGGCACAGGTAAACAAAAGAGTTGCGGCCAGTTTAAAGGCTTTTTCGTCTACACCCTGGCGACCGTCCCAGTCCTTCTCTGCAAACTGATCGGCCAGTGCCCAGTTGTCGTGAATGTCCAGATACTTGATGCCCGACAACGGTCCTTTTTCATCCGGGAACGTGGCACTGAGTCCCCGTTTGGCGTTTTCACGTTCGGCAAAATTCCCTCCGGCATAGCCACGATCGGTCTTTTTGTTGTTTGGATTCGAAACCGGCCCTTTAAATGCATTCCGGGCATCGTCGTTGAAATAACAGATCGGAGCATCGGACTTGTACCAGTCCCAATCCGGATTGGCCTCGTAATCAGGATCGTTGGACGCAATCCAGGGTTCGCCATAAATGATCACATCCGGACCCAGTTCCTGACGCAGCATTTTGAGTGTCTGCTGATCGGTCTGTCCTGCCAGATCGATCCGGAAGCCATCTACACCAAACTCTTTAATGAAATGTTTGAACTGATCAATGATCCACCGTTGCACCATCGGACGATTTTCTGACTTTGTTTCGTTTCCGTATTCGCCAATCAGATTCAGGTTCCGGGTTCGGTAATAATATTGCTGATCGATGCCGGTGAAGTGGAAAAGATAGTCCCGCTCCGGCATGCTGCCCATGGTGTGATTGAACACGAAATCGACAATCACCGCAATGTTTTTGTTGTGAAAATTCTGCACCAGATCGCGAAATTGTTCGCGTTGTGCACCGTGTTCTGTCTTCTTATCCCTGTAATGCGATTCTATGGTGAAGGCATGGCTGGTCATGTAACCCCAGTTGTAATCGGTGAGGTTGATGCCCTGCTCTTTCATGTAGGGATCATGCTCGAAGGCCGATTTCCATTCGGAATCCGGAAAGTGCCAGAACTCCTGCATCGGCATGAGGTGCACGGCATTGATACCCAGATCACACAAGTGATCGAACCCGATTTTCTGTCCTTTGGCGTTTTTTAGGCCGGGAATCGTCATCGCGGGAATGGTGCCTTTCAGATTTTCCGGAACCGGAAGCTGGCTTGTGAAATCTTCAATATGAACTTCATAGGAAATGAGGTCCTTCAATTTTGGAATCCCTTTGGCCAGTGGTGTGGCAGGTTTGGTTTTATGCCAGACACGGGCTTTTCCATTGGTTTCTGCCACCACTCTGGCGTATGGATCCGTTATATGAACGGGATGGGTTTCAAAGAAAAAATTGCCGGGGTCGGCATGGCCGTGCACTGTGTAATCGTACCAGGTACCGTGAAGATCGCCGGGAAGAGTGGTTTCCCAGACGGCGTCTTTATCCTTGTCCATTTCCTTGAT
>DAIOVD010000099.1:0-15353 GCA_036759185.1 Catalimonadaceae bacterium
TATCAAGTAAAACGCCACCCAAACTGAATCCTTCTGCCGATGGTTTGTATGCCCGTGCAGAAATGCTGATTTGTGTCGGCTGTGTCAGCGCAAAGGCTGAAACCCGACTGGCAGAACATGCGCCGTATTGAGTTACCACCAGATTAAACTGACCGGCTGGAAGTCCGCCCACCACAAACTGGTTGTTGAGGAAGAAAGTGCCGGTGATGGAATCGGTTTTAACCACCACGCCGGTTTGCTGATCCACCACACGCACCAGCACAGGGCCAGTTCCGTTCAGAGAATCGATGAGAACGGATCCGGAGTTTTCACTGAAGCACTTCACATTTTTCAGACTGTATTTGAAACGCAAAGGTGAGTTACCAGGAACGTTAAACGTTGTGTCGTACAGACAGCCGTTTCCAGGTCCCAGATCCAGAATCCGCAAAGTGTACAACTGGCCAGGAGCCCGTGTCGACAATCCGGTTAAGCGAAGTGTATCTTCACTGAGAAGGCGGTAAGGCGTAAAGTTGCCAACAAGCGTGTCGAATGAATACTGGTAACCTGGCTGTCCTCCCTGCGGAACAAACTTCACGATACCATCAAAATTCTCGCAGGTACTTTGAACAAATCCTGCCACATTGAAACGAATCGTTGGCGGAGGTGCCACTTCACGGGTGTAAATGACTTCACAGGTTGGTGAAGAATTGTCCTGAATGGCAATGCTGTAAGTGCCGGGACGGAGTTGTGTGAAAACCGAATCAGACTGTACCCGAAGCACCTGACCCTGATCGTTGCTCAGACGGAAGGTATATGGTGCCGTTCCGCCGGAAAGACCGGACAGGCGAATCACTCCATTTGTGTCGTTAATACAAGGTTTAATGATCGTAATCAGATTGGCTTTCGGACTGTTGGACGGCACATTCAGATTCAGATCTTTCGAACAGTTGTTCTGGTCGATGATCCTGAAAATATAATCTCCACCAATCATATTCAGCATGACTGAATCTACCGGAATCGTAACCGGCACAAACAGGTTGCTTCCTGGCAATTTCATGCTGATGTTCAACGGACCGGTTCCTCCTGAGAATTGCTTGAATTTGATCTGACCGGTTGGAGCATAACACTGAGATCCAATCACCACATCGGCAGCAAGTTTCAGAGAATCAGGCTGAGAAATAACCTTGCTGACGGTATCAATACATCCCGTCTGAACATCCCTGATGAAGAAATTCGCTAGTCCGGCGCCGAATCCATAAGGGATCGGATTGTTGATCGAAACATTAAAATATGTTCCGGAATCACCGCTCAGACTATATTGATAGAACCCAGACCCATTGAGGACGGTATCCAGATAAATCTGTGCATTTGTTTCACCATAACAGGTTGGAATGGACGCGATAAATGTCTGTGCATTCAGAGCGGCCGGAGCAACCAACGTACGACTCACCTGAGTGAGACATCCGCTGATGGTATCGAGAATTTCCATTGAATAGGTTCCTGCAGACAAACCGGTGTACAATCGGTTGGTTGTATACGGATCGGTTGCCCGGATACGGAATTTATATTTGTTCAGGTCTGATGAAGCATCGGTCACTGAAACAAACTCCAGTTTACCATCTGCATTCTGAACGCAAGGTGTCGGGTTAACTGCACTCACAGCGACACTGTAGGAATTTTGTGTGATGAGGTTGATTCCGGAAATCGTCTTGGTACAACCCGTCACGGTATCTCTCACCAAAACAGAATATGTACCAGGAGCAAGACTGAAGAAGAACGGAAACAACTGGTTCGAAGGTCCGGATGGCAACAGGCTGTATTTATAACCGCCGCTTCCGCCAGTCGCCTGAACTGTAATTGCTCCGGATGCGGCTCCCGCACAATTGATATTGGAAGGAGAAACCGTTGCGTTCAATGAACATGGCAGACATCGAATGTCACCTGCTGGTAACACCTGAATCTGAATCACTTTGGTACTGTCTTTACCAGGACCGGAATTGGTCGTTACGCAACTCAGTGTGGAATCAAAAACCACCACTGCATTGACACGGGCTCCATTTGGCAAACCGGTGAACGTAGCAAATGTATCGGTACCAGCAAAGATGAGGGTGTCATTCCGGAACCATTGCACCTGATACGGAACTCTTCCCCTCAGGTTGGATTTTACAGAAAACTGAACCGGTGTTGATGGACAAATAACCTGACCCGGTGCCGGAGAAATCTGACGGATGGAATCCACTGCCACAAATCCCTGAAGTTGGGTCACCAAAACCACATCCGAGGTATCACGAACTTTTGAAATACAGGATGATGTTGAACGTGTAAAAAGAATCAACTCAACCTGATTTACCGGAAGACCCGGGAAAAGAACCAGCGTCTCATTGGTATCTGTCGGCAGCACCACGCCATTCACTCTCCAACGATAGCCAACATCTGGCAACTGATTCAGATTGAGCGCCTTCAGTGTGGCCGATTGTCCGATACAAGCCTGAATTTTCACCGGGTTGATACCAGCGAGAGCCTGGATGCCTGCAGGAAGAACCTGAATGGTCACCGCTCCGGAAACAGCAGAATCCGGACTGAGACAAGCGGCATTTCCGGAAATCCGGACTGAAACTGCGTCGTTGTTTTTCAGCGTATCCAGTTTGAGGATGGATCCGCTGGCATTGAGAAGGGTATTGTTCAGGAACCAGGTGTAAACCGCATTTGGAATATTTGCCGGATTCTGAGCAGTGAATGTGACCGTATCACCAGCACAGATCGAAGATTTGTCGGCCGTCATTGTAACTGACGGAACTATCTGGTTGGTTCCGATGGTGAAACTGGTCGTATCGGAACAGGATTTTCCATCCAGAACCACCAGCGAATACTCACCGGAAGCAAGGTTCAGAAGCATCGAATCTGCAGCCAGAAGGCCACTTGTGTAAGGATTACCATTGAGGAATAACTGGGTATTCCAAGGAGAACCATTTCCACCTGTCAATGTCAAAACTTTCGCTGTTCCAGTTGAATCCCCACAATTCGCATTGGTCAGATTACCAACGGCAACAACCACTGGAGCCGGTCCTGAAATCGTAAAGAAGGTATCCAGATCGCAGGAAGCTGATCCCCGGATGCTCATGGCATATGTACCTGCCTTCAGGTTTGAAATCACAGATCCATTGGAAAGTGGCTGGTAGTTCTGACTAATACCAGGTATAAAGTATTGGAATGAAGATCCACCGGAAACCGAACTTACTTCGATGTTTCCGTCAGATGATCCATTGCATGAAGCAGGAACTACAGTTCCAAATACAACCGAAACTTTCTGAGGTTGTGACAGTTGAATACCCAGAATTGAGGTAGCGCAACCCTGCACATTGGAAACATTCACAGAATATGTTCCGGCAGAAAGTCCGGTAAATGTGGTGTCACCATCATTGGTTACAAACGTCTGGGATCCAAGGGTGATGGAATAAGGACCGAATCCCCCGGAAACCACGACCCGAATGCTTCCATCACTTCCGGCACAGGTTGGATTCTGTGTGAAAGCTGAGGCAGAAAGGCTCAATTGGGTTCCGATAAATCCGGAAACGGTATCCGAACAGAAGGTTGTCATATCCTGAACAATTACCTCAAACGGACCGGCCGGCTGATCGGTGAACGAGGCCAGGAAGTCAGGCAGTGTTTGTGGTGCATCACCATTCAACTGATAATTGAATGGCCCTACTCCCCCAGAAGTGACGAAAGCAAAGGCGGTTCCATTGCTGATTCCGTCACAGGTTACCGGACTGGATGATGCCAGTACCTGCAACGTACAGGTTCCGCAATTGGCAGGCTTTTTAACAGTGACAAACAATGAATCTTTACATGCTCCATCACGGACAACAATTTTGTATACGCCGGCAGTAAGTCCTGTCAGATTCTGATCGTTCGAACTAAAGGTTGGCGACCCAAATTTGGTCCATGTGAAGAGCGGATTTGTTGCACCTGAAACAGAAAGGGCAATTCCACCATCATTGTCTGCACAAGTAGCTGAATCCTGAACAGCAGACAATATCAAAGAACACAATGGGTTACAATTGGCTGGTTTGTCGATTACCACATCGGTTGAATCAAGACAGAAACCATCGGCAGCCACAATCCGGTAATTTCCGGAAGCAAGATTCAAGGCTGTTTGGTTCACAGAAACTGAAACCCTTGCCGGCATCCGGAATATGCTGTATTGAGCCGAAACGGAAGCATTGAGTAATTGAACCGCCACCGAACCATCGTTGTCAGCACAGGAAGCTGAATCGGTTGTAAATGAAATGGTGAATGGAATTGGATTGGCCAGATTGGCATCGGATGAATCTTTACAGGTTCCTTCTGACGCAATCAGTCTATACAATCCTCCTTCAATTCCGGAAAGTGTCGCACTGTTTCCAACCGGCGTTCTTCCCGGCATTTTTAGCCATTGGTATGTTGGATTTGTCAGACCAGTGACCACAGCAACAATTTGTCCGTCACTTGCACCACAAATAGTTGGTGATGTCGGTGTAAAGGCAATCGAAACAGAGCAGGTACTGCAATTGGTTTTCTTCGGAACAAACAAAAGAACGGAGTCTGCACAGCTTCCAGTGATAACCTTCACTTTGTAGTTTCCGGAAGCCAGATTTGTCTGGCTTGCACCACTTGCTGTAAAGGACGGAATCGCCGGATTGGTCCAGATGTAAACCGCATTGACAAGTTGAGCTGATGCCGAAATCGATGCGATTCCATTGGCATCGTTGCAGTCAGCCGAATCAACTGAGGCAGCTAAACCAAGTCCGGTACCGTCAGTAAGATTGAAAGAATAGCTATTGATGCAGTCTACATCCGTATTGGGAACATCTGTCGTGATGATCAGACTATAATTTCCACTGGTCAGATTTTGGATGGAATATCCTGAACCAACAGGAATCCCACCTTTCAGCCATTGTGTATTGCTGAATGAAAGGACAAACTGAGCAGAATCCCGAACAGAGATACTTCCATTGTTTCCTCCACAAAACGTTGGCGAAATGACCAGTTCATTCAACGATGGTTGCGTCTTCGCAGGAACTATGAAGCTCGCAGAGTCGGAACACAAACCATTACCGGCAACCAGGCGGTAAATTCCTGGTCGAACGTTATCAAGTATGCTGGTTCCGGTTCCGACAGAAATCCTTGATGGAAGCTCAAACCACTGGAATGTGATTCCCGGAATGGCAGGAACGGAAGCTGTGATTTTACCATCTGCGGTGATGCAGGTTGTGGCTGAATCAATGGTGGCCGAAATCGCGATACCGGAAGGCTGAACCAAATCAACAGAAACCGAATCGAAACATTCTGCAGAGTTGACATATAATTTATACTGACCAAAACTAAGTCCGGTGAGGTCTTTGGCATCGCCAAAAGGTTGTCCGTTTTTGAGCCAGGTAAAGGTGCTGCTTGTCGCGGCATTCGCTATTTGTACGGAAATCGCTCCGTCTGAAAGTCCGCATCCGGAAATCGGAGTCGTGGTTGGTGTGAGAACCAATCCAGGACTTGTCAAAGTGAAATCGGCTGAATCGATGCAGGTTCCGGCCTGAATAATGACACGATAGTTTCCAATTGACAAACCAGAAACGGAAGAATCGGTGTCAGTCAGAGTTGATGCAGGAAGCTGAATCCAGGTGTAGACTGCATTCTGAATTCCGGTCACCACCGAAGCGGTACCGTCATTCGATCCGCAGCTTAACGGATTCTGCTTCACCACTTCAAATGCAACGGTTCCGTTTTCCTGTAAAATCAGGTTGGAAAGAGTGGAAGCACATTTTGAAACGGTGTCGGTTACTGTTACCGAATAGGTACCTGCTGAAAGGTTACTTTGAATAGCAGAATTCGGCACAATTCCGGAACCAGTGCCAGACCAGGCGAAAGAATAAATTCCGGACCCGCCAGATGTTTGCAAAGAGATCAGACCAACGCTTCCACAGGATGAGGGCTGTGTAATCGTACTGGAAACGACAATGGTATCCGGTTTCGAAACCACAATATTTCCAAATGTTTGTGCACAGCCAGAAGTCTGGTCTGTAACCTTGACTTCATAATTACCTGCCTGCAAATTGGAAAGTGTGTTGGTGGTTTCGGTGAATCCCGTCCACTGGAAAGTAAACGGACCGGCCGCACCTTCCGGATTCAGTGTGATGGTTCCATTATCAAGATCACATCTGGTGTCATTCAACACAACCGGAGTTCCGGAAATAACCGGAGTCGGAGCGATGATCAGATCCTGAATAGCAACGGTACATCCGGTACCTGCATCGGTTACGATGACAGAATATGCACCCGGAGCCAGATTGGTTTGCGAAGCAGAAGCTGGTAAAGCAGGCGTCCACTGATAGGTAAAATTACCGGATCCTCCTGTCGGAGAAACCGTTATCGAACCATTGTTCTGAGGATTTCCCCCGACACAAGAAGTACTGATGATAGTGGTATCCAGTGCAAAATTGGCTGCACCCTGGATGGTAGTGAACACTGCCGATGTATCGGAACAACCCGTTACGTTTGAAACCATCACCTGATAATTACCAAACTGGTTGGCCGTAATGGTCTGGGCATCCTGATTTGGCAAAGCTGAACCATTGAACAACCAGGCATAATTCGAATTGGCGGATGCAGTTAAAATAACAGATGATCCGGCACAAAATGATGTTTCTCCGGAAATAACAGAAGCCGTCGGTGGCGGAATTTCGGAGACCACAAAAGCATTTGATGTGGCACTGCAACCATTTCCGTCTGTAATGGCAACTTCATAAATTCCACCTGAGTTTACCAGAAGGCTGTCATCATTAGCTCCCGGTATCGGAGAACCATTGAATGACCACTGATAGGTTACGCCCGGTGAAGAAACAAGAAAGGTACTTCCTCCAATGCAAATATTTCCGGATCCTGAAATCACCGGAGCTGGAGGAGCGGTAAAGTTTGAAATGAAAACTGAATCTGAGAAAATACGGCAATCGGTCACATGGTTCACAACCCGGATTCTGTACCATCCTTCGATGGTTGCATTGATTTGTTGTACATCCTGGAACGTGATGAAATTGTTATTCCGCATCCAGGTATAATCATACGTTGCACTGTCAAAAGGTGTTGCTGTCAACTGCGTTTGACCACCCGGACAGAATCCCGTGTTTCCGGAGATTGTCGTGACAGGCGGAATCGGATTTACTGTAATGGTCCGGCAACTATTTCCGGAATTGATACATCCGTTGGTGTCCGTTACTTTAAGACAATAGGTTCCTCCTGTTGAAACTTCCAGAAACTGTCCGGTTGCACCTGGAATATCTGAACCATCGAGGGTCCATTGTTTGGTTAAAGTTGATGTCGTTGAAATGGATGTGGAAACACCCTGACAGATCTGACCATTTCCACCATTCAGATTTGGATTTGCCGGTAGTGGATTGACAATTACAGCCAAAGTATCCGATCTCGAAAAACAATTCGGGAATGCCGGATTGGCCACCCGAACATAATAAAGGCCACTGGTTTTGACTGTAAGTTGGTTGGTTGTCTGACCTGTTAATGCGCCACTTCCGATTCGGGCCCATTGATAAGGACCAACTGCTGAAGTGGATAGAATAATGGAATCACCTGTACAAAACTCAAGCGGGCCGGACGATACAATATCTGGTTTTGGTGGCTGATTATTTCCTACCTGTATGCTGTCGAGAATGAACACGCATCCGGTTGATGTTTCTGTAATCCGGACGGCATACGTTCCGGCCGGGATATTGGTCAGGTTCTGGCTGGTCGCTGAAACCGGACCGGTCCAGCTGAAAGTGAATGGTCCGTTTGAACCAGTGATGTCCAGATTAATCCGGCCATTATCACCGGCACAAGAGGTAACATTGGTAACCTGTACTGTAGCTGTAAATGCGGCAGGGTCGTTAAGAACCATTCCTGCCACAATCTGGCTGCAACCGGATTGAATATCCTGAACAAGGACAGTATAATTTCCTGCTGATAATGCTGTCTGATTTTGAATTCCCTGTACAATTCCTCCCGTAACCGGCGACCATGTATACTGGAACTGACCTGATCCACCGGTAACGGCAAGTGAAATGGAACCATTGGCCTGCCCGCAGGTTGATGGATTCTGAAGAGTGGCTGTCACATCAGGAGTTGTGGTATTTGAAAGCACAAAAGGTTGAGAAATCGCTTTACAACCTGAGACATTTATCACCTGAACTGTGTAGGAACCAGCAGATGTTGCTGAGTATGAATTGTTGTTGGCTCCTGTAATCTGAACTCCATCCTGGAACCATATATTTCCTGCCGCAGAAGAAGAAGTGAGTGTATTCGTACCTCCCTGACAAATCAGGCTCAAACCAGAAATGGTCGGAGTTGGAGGTGTTTCTCTTTGGGTGACAGTCAAAGGAAGAGAGGTGGATTTACAGCCTCTTGGAGAATGAAGCGTAACCGTATACACACCCGTACTTTTCACAATCAGTGTCCGAAGAGTATCATTCAATAATGCGATACCGTCTTTAAACCATTGGTTTTTCCAGGCAGGATTCTGATTTTCTGTTGACAGGATAATCGAATCACCGGCACAAAAACTGTTCAATCCAGAAATAGTCGGAATCGGATTCGCAGGAATGCCTTGCACATTGTAGACATTCGAGGTGGCAGAGCAACCGTTTGTATCCTGAATGGTCACAAGGAAATTTCCACCATTTGTGATCGTCAGCGTCTGATTGGTCTGGTTTGGAATCGGATTATTGTTCACCAGCCATTGCCAGGAACTGGCATCAGAAGCAACCAACACGCCGGTATCTCCGGAACACAGAAAATTATTTCCTGAGATTGAAGGCTGGGCAGGTGCCGGAAAGACAGACACATGGAACGTGTCAGACACAACCGCACATGTTGTATTGGTTAGACGGACAGTGTAGGCTCCGGCGAATTGGGCAGTCAGAACAGTGTCAGTTGCTCCCGTAATATCTGCCCCGTTCAGTTGCCATTGATTACCGGAATTGGCATTTGAACGCAACCTCGACGAATTTCCGGGACAAAATGCTGACAATCCGGTAATTACTGGTTTGGTAGGAACCAAAATCAGATCGATTCTTGTCATGGCAGAAGTAGATGAACAACCATTTGAATTTGTGAACACCACGTTGTATGATCCGGAATCCGACACAACCAATGACCGGTTGGTCCCGGTCGGAGCGGCGATGGCAACACCATTCACAAACCACTGATTGCCAAAAAGCTGATCACTGGTGAGGGTAAGGCTTTGTCCCGGACAAATTGGAGAGGATCCACCCTGAACCGAAATGATTGGTGCTGCAGGAAATGGATGCACATTGATGCGCACCGTCTGCGGTAAGCCGGTACATGGTCCGCTTTGAGGTGTGATGATGTAATCAACAAAACCAGAAGATGATGTACTGACGAGCTGAAGTTTCTGCCGGATGGATGTTCCAACTCCGGAAGATGCACCAGTTACATTCGTACTGGCAATTGTCCAGCTATAGGTTGCACCAGAAACAGATCCGGAAATCTGAATTTTTGCTGTATCACCGGTACAAAGATTATTGGACACCACACTGGTCGAAAACGGAAGATCAGGGTTGATTACATAAATGGTGTCCATTCGGGTACCAGTACATCCTGCACGAACAGCAGAAAGAACGTACCAAACGAATCCTGAATTTCCGGATACCAAACTTAAATTCTGATTGATCTGGTTACCGGACCCGGCAACTGCACCTGAAACATTGAAAATTGCCGTCGTCCAACCAAAGGAAACCTGATCTGATGGAACAGAACTTAATTGAATCTGAATATTCTGACCAGAGCAAATAGTATCATTTGGCTGGGTGAATGAAATCTGAGGAATTGCTTTTACTACTACACGGAGGAACAGAGTATCAGACAAACAGGCAGATTGAGTCCCGAATACTTTATACGTTACAGAATCATCATGAGCCGCAAAATTTACAAGCACACCTGCAAGTTGGGTTCCACTTCCGGAAGTAGCACCTATGATCGGGCTATTTCCTGCAATCCAGTTCCAGGTGCCGGCTGGAGAAAACGTTACCAACAGATTTGAACCTGAACAAATAACCGGTGCCGGGTTGGAAGCTACCGGAGCAGCAACCCTTCTCACATATACTTTTGCCTGTGTTGCCTGCCCGGAACAGGAACCCAGACTCGACTGGATAGAATAAATGGCTGAATCAAGTCCAATCGTAGGTTTTGTCAGAATCTGATTGATTGCATTGCCAAAACCAGCACTTGTCCCAGTCAGACTGTTTGGCTGAACAGTCCAGCTAAATGATGCACCGGAAACTGGAGATGAGATTGAAAATTGGGCCGCTGTTCCGGAACAGATCGTTCTGGATGCAGGTGACACCGAAATTGTTGGACGCGGATTGACAAATACAGTTTTGGATGTAGGTAATCCAGCACAGGTTTGGGATGTTCCGATAATGGAATAGGTGGCTGAACCCTGATTATTTGTGGTTGCCGTCAGTGCATTTCGAATTGGAGTTCCAGAACCGGTTGTATTACCTGAAACGCCGGTACCGGATGATGTCCAGACAAAACTGGTACCAGCAAGATTGGAAACCAGATTGATCCGAACTGAATCTCCTGAACAAACTGTGTCCCGAAGAGTAGTAGTGGTTACAACCGGCAGTGGTAAAACCCGAACACGGTGTCTCTTCACAAGAGAGGTACACCCATTGGCAATACCAGTAACAGAGTATGTTACCCGTTGAACGGTTGAGCCTGGATTGCTATAGGTGTTTGAATTAACCGAACCAGTCCCATCTGTGCCACCAACTGTATTTGCAGATGCAGTCCAGCTGAACGTAGTTCCTGAAATAGTGGAAGCATAATTCTGCGTGCTTAGTTGTCCGGAACATGCATTAACTGTGTCAGAAGGAGTGACAGATACAACCGGTCGCGGGTTCACCACAACGACAACCCGTATGGAATCACTCACACAGGAATTGACCGTGCCGGCAACCCGGTATACAGCCCGGCTGTTTGCTCCGGTTGAGTTTAAAGTCTGAATAATAGAAGTACCTGTTCCGGATGACGCTCCGGTTACATTGGTCGGAATGGCCCTCCATGCGAAGGTGGCGCCAGAAATATTGGAATTAAGTGAAACAGCACTCGAAGTACCCGAACAAATTTCGGATGAATCAGGTGAAGAAGTAATGACAGGTTTTGGCCGGACGGTAACCACCGACTGAAATACAGTTCCCACACACCCACCGGAAGAAATCGGCCGGATATTATACGTAGCGGTTCCGTTAACCAAACCTGTGGAACGTACTGTCTGGTTAATGGTGGATCCTGATCCGGGAAGTGCACCGATTGTACCGCTCTGACTGACTGTCCATATGAATGTAGTGCCTGTTTGATTGCTGCTTAATGAAATGGAAACCGGGCCTGAGCAAACACTTTGAGAAGAAGGTGACGCCTGACCAACCGGAGGTGTGTTTACGGTTACCAAAACCTGATCGCTTGCGTTACAGCCACTGGGATCTGTAACCTGAACCGTAACTGTGGTGGTGGAAGAAAGTGATAACGGGGAGGGGCTGGCTGGGATCACCACAGTTTGACCACTCAGGGTCTGGAGACCATTACTGTTGGTGTAGGTCCAGGTGTAAACTGATCCGGGTGCAGCATTCGACGTAGCCGAAAGGCTGATCGGCTGGCCCAGGCAGTTGGAAATATCATTTCCTCCATTCAGGGTCAATGGCTGCGAATTGGCCAGATTTGCCTGAACGGTGGTATCGAA
This sequence comes from Catalimonadaceae bacterium, assembly GCA_036759185.1. GTDB lineage: Bacteria > Bacteroidota > Bacteroidia > Cytophagales > Flexibacteraceae > CAMDMI01. The sequence goes on from DAIOVD010000099.1 coordinate 11,762, forward strand.
TCCCGAATTCAGATCCAGAATAAAGATCGAATACGTGCCGGCCAGCAGGCCAGTCTGGCGAACGATTCCATTTCCGGAGGTTGGATTTCCATTGGTAGGCAGATTTCCACCCGACCACGAAAAGAAAAAATCGGTGGAATCGCCCTGAAAGCTGAAAATTATGCTCCCATTGATACTCCCATTACACGTGGGATTTATGGTCTGTGGCGGAAAAAGGATGGTTGACTGGGCAGAGGCAGTTCTAAAAACAAGAATGGAAAGCCACAAAATCAAGCCCAAGCGTAAACGCTGTATCATACAGAATTTCAGTAATTTATAAATAGGATTCGAACAGCATTCCGGTCCCCGTTACAAGCCCGGAAAATGCTTTAGTAATGCTACCTACTGATCCAATATGAATACCCTGTATTCCATTCAGTTCCTTACATAGAAAGAATTGCTGCAAAAATTGACCAATACAGGTTTAAGTCAAAGAAAATGAGGATCGTATATGGCGAAGCAAGGACTGAAAAGGGCATAAAAAAAGCGGCCTTAAGACCGCTTTCTCTTCATCAATAACAGATTTCTAAACCAGCTTTGAAATAAAGCGCTCATCCATGCGGATGTGTTTGATGGCTGAGAAATGAGGAATCTCCACAAACCGGAGTTTGTCGATCAATCCTTTTATCTTGACTGGTTTGGTCTTCTTGTTGTCGCCCAGAGCTGTCTTCATTATCTTGATGAAGATCTGCACATGCTCCATTGTGTCTTTATCAGAAATCCGGATCGACCGTTGAATACTGTTCACACATTGGTTGAACAGATCGTAGTCATTCAGAATGCAATACTGGAGGGCAAGCAAAAGTTTGATCTCAATCTGCGCCTGAGGATATTTCTTCAGGCTCAGTTCATTGAGAAGATTGTTGAGGTAGCGGGCTGACTCATCGTATTTCTCGGCATAGAAACATGACAAGGACCGGTATACTACATAAATAATATGTCTTGGCACATCATTCATGTCTACCTCATAGTCTCCGAACAAGGCTTTGTTTTCTTCGTACAGTTGCGCTTCAGCATCCATCCGTACTGAACGATCCAGCTTGGACAAAAGGAACTGAGGCGAGAAGGTGTAAAGATTATAGTTTGAAAGAAGAAGGGCGGAATTGAAATTGACTTCGTCAAAATAACGTTCTGCCTTCCTGTACACTTTATAGAAGTTGTAGTATTCCAGTTTCAGGAATTCAAACACGATGTTGAGGTTGAAGTAGATCGAATCACGGTTATAATCCTCAAATATCTTCTCCACATTCATCAGGATATCCTCAATCGGCTCTTCATCGACATTCTCGTTTTCACGGGTGTCAACAAACAGGCGGTGATAGATATTCACCAGACTGAAATACACATACAGACGGTGTGACTTGTACAGGTTACACACATTGGTGATCTCCTTGTACAAAATCTCAAGACCAAATTTCTCCACATCTGACCCGCTCATAAAAAACTGGCCAAACTTTTTAAAGTATTCTGCTACCAGATCTTCCGCTTTGTCCATGGCAAGCATGTAGGCCACGTGCCGGTTGTACTGCTGACTGTAGGCGAAGTTATCCGGTGTGTTCAGATGAAGCTTTTTGAGCGTCTTGTACACAATGGTCAACTCATTGGCCAGATCATAATCCAATAGTTCTTTCTCCAGTTTCTTTAATGTAGCCGATGCAATGGCTCTCTTTTTGGTGAAAACCACATCGTTGATGTTGGCCACTTTCTTCAAAAGGTCGGTCCGGGGACTTTCCATCTGAGCAAGCAGATACTCCTCAATTTTTTGATTTAACCGCGAACGCAGCGTGTAGTACGCATTTGTGTTCACGTCGAGCTCTTCCATCACTTTGGCATCGCTCATCTGCCGCTCACGAATAAACTTTAACAGATGCGCCGACTTTTCAGCGTTACTGTGCATCAGCGAATCATGAATCGCCTGATAGTCAGACGCAGACAGTTGCTTGATGATGTTTTTCAACTTGGCCATATACTGGAGAAGGGGTAAAGATTTTTTATCAGCTAGAAACTCTAAAAAAGTTGCGGCAATATAGGACAATTCTGAATTTCCAAAGAGATGCAAAAAAGAAGATTTCTATCCATTGTTATTTCTGAAAATCAAATAGTTAACTGATTTTTCGATTCAAATTTATTTCCAAATTATTCGAAAAACATGTCGAAAAAGCTCATTTTTTCGTTAGAATTGCCCCTTCAACAAGGTCATTCATGTACAAAAAAATACTCTTCGTCTGTTTAGGAAACATTTGCCGCTCGCCTTTGGCTGAGGCCATTTTCAAGAAACAACTGGAGATTCGCGGGATTCAGGACCAGTATACAGTGGATTCCTGCGGAATTTCAAACCAGCACATCGGTGATAGACCTGATCCCCGGACCATCCGGAACGCCCGCCATCACGATGTCGAAATTATCCATATTGGCCGCCAGCTGATTCCATCCGATTTCAATAATTTCGACCTGATCCTCACAATGGACCGTTCGAATTTCCAGAATGCAACCGAAGTTTCTGCCAGGGCCAGTGGTAAAAAAGGCGATCTGAAAATGATGCGAAGCTTCGATCCTGAATCGCTCGGTACGCAGGATGTTCCTGATCCATGGTATGGAAATGAAGAAGGTTTCGAAGAGATTTTTCAGATCCTCTCGAGAACCTGCGAATCCCTGATTGACTTTCTGGAAAAGCAACAGCAAACCGAAGTTAAAAAGGCCAGAATCCCGACCAGTCTTTAATATCTGCTGATCCAATGGTTGCCCCGGCACCTGCAGGAAACATTCTCCTTGTCTGGGACAGGCTGGGTGATTACCACGCTGCCCGATTCGAAGCACTCCGGAAACTCCTTCCGGACGGTACCGTATTTATCTCAGACCTTGGAGAATCGGATGGATTGTATAAATGGAAAAATCCACTGGCCGGCGATCCTTCATACCAACAACTTTCTCATAAATCAGTTGAACAACCGGATGCCTGGGCTCGTTTTCAGGCCTTCAAAAACAGGGCCATCCGCCACAACATTAAAGTAGCCGGAATTGCGGGTTATGGCAGACCTGAATACAACCTGATTCTGGTCTGGTGTAAAATGAAGGGAATTCGTGTGGTGCTTTTTGCCGAATCCTGGTACGGAGAGAATCCTGTATTCAACCGTATAAAAGGACGGTACCTTTCTGCCGTGTGCGATGGTTTTCTGGTATCTGGCGAGAAGGCAAAGAACCATTTCAGAAACAAACTGGGAATCGGAGAACGGCCAATGGAAATTGGCTATTCTGTGGTGGACAATGAACATTTTTCTTCCGGAATAAAAACCATTCACCAGAACATGATTTTGTGTGTGGCCCGGTTCAGTGAGGAAAAAAATCTGGCCCGTCTGATCAAAGCATTTCAGAAAGCGAAATTATCAGAAGATTGGTTTTTGAAACTGGTTGGAGGTGGCCCATTAAAAGAAGAACTGCAAAAACTGATCGCCGGAAATGAGCAAATCATATTATCCGACTGGCTCTCTTACAATGAATTGCCTGACCTGTATGCTTCAGCATCCTTTTTTATCCTTCCCAGTTTGTTTGAACC
>DAIOVD010000100.1:0-10029 GCA_036759185.1 Catalimonadaceae bacterium
GGGTATGCTTATTTTTGTCATCACTTTGATTGTCCTTGATTATCTCGGTTATATAAATGTGGGGACCGAAACAGATATTCTGATAGGTGATTAATATCTGGAATTCATTGGACTGGTCACTTGGCTAGATATTGAGTCATACTTTTGTTCTCTTTACTAGGATATTAAAACAACCAATAAAATCATTGTTTTGCTGTTGATTTGTTTCAAAACAAAAATGAACATCAATTGGTTTGGGTAGGACTTGTATGACTGATTCGTTCATTCAAACCGATGTTTGTATTATTGGTGCCGGGCCTGCCGGTGCTGCCGCCAGCCTTACGCTAAGCCAGAATAGTGTTCATCATACCCTTATTGATTCAGCCCTTTTTCCAAGGCACAAGCCATGTGGAGATATCATTACTTCGGGCGTCTTAAGGGCTCTGGATTTGCTCGATCCCGAAATACTTCTGGTTTTAAAGTCCAGAAAATTGGTGAATCCTGTGTGGGCAACTCATATTTACCCACCCAACGGGAAACCCATAACCATTGATTTCCTTCCTTTTGATCGGAAAAAGGGGGAGCCCAGTTGCTACTCACTCTCCAGGTTTGATATGGATCAGGTGATCCTTGAACAGGTTCGGAAAAGCGAATATGCCACTGTTCATGAGGGATGCAGGATTACACAAGTTGATACCAGGTCAGACCAGGTGATCCTGACTTCTGATCAGGGTTTTCAGATAAGAGCTAAGTTGGTTATCGTAGCAACTGGGTCATCTAATAATGTTTTAAAACAATTTGGGCTCAATGTTCCTAAAAAGGACTGTGCCATTGGCATCAGAGCGCATTTTGAAAATATTGATTTTGCGAAATCAGAAACATCACTTTTTCTGGATTCTGGCCTGATGCCTGGAGGATTATACATTACACCTCTTCCAGGGAATAGCTACAATGTAAATCTTGTGGTTTCTTTAGACAAGGTTTCAAATGAGAATCTTAACCTGAGAGAGGAATTTGACAAAGTGATTTCAGAAAACCCAATATTGAAGCAGCGATTTGAAAAGGGGGCCAGAACTGGAAACTTTGAAGGCTCCATGCTTTTCCTTGGGGTTCGAAAAAGGGTAATTGCTGGTCACCGTTTTTTAGTTGTAGGCGACTCTGCTGGTCTGATTGAGTTTTTCTCAGGAAATGGCATTCCACAAGCACTTTTAAGTGGCAGAATGGCTGCACAGAGAGCCGTTTTAGCCATTGAGCAATCCGATTTTTCCGGACAATTTCTGGGGAGATTCGAAGGTGAACTGTACCAGAAAATAAGGCAGAACTATGCTATGGGGCGGATTATTTATCCTCTTCTGCACACACGATTTTTCAGAAATTGGGTATTACAATTTTTGAATTATTTGTCCGATAGGCCACAAACCAATGACCTGGTCCGCGATTTGTTGTACCATAAAGATCCGGCAAAACTGGCTTTAAGCCCGCGGTTTATACACTCGCTCTTATTTAAGAGTCAATCAAAGGGATAGCCTTATTTTTTTCATTGGATGAAACTCTTTTTTATTAGAATAAAGATGCGATCATGCGATCAAAACGCTCTACTTTATTTTAGCCAGAATTTGTCTTCAATGGGTATGCCTTTCTCATATCCATTCCGGAAAGGATCAAATTGCATTATTCCAAAAATAAACCAGGTGGAAGATGATATGTATGATTTCGTTTCCGCCCCTGACCATAATATATCTTGTCCGTAGGAAGTCCCTGGATTTGTCACATAAGGAAGCCCTTTTGTGCCGGACTGAATAGTGCCATGAACCACTGCTTTGTTCATTTCTCTTAAATAATACCGGGCAGTGCTGTCTTTACCTGCCTTATTCCAGGCGACAGCCATTTCTCCTGTGCCTTCCAACCAAACGACATCTTTGTCAATGTCAGGTGCATATCCGGTAACTTGGCGGTCGGTTACACTTGATGTCTGAGTATTTCGGAAAAGTGAAGCTTTATCAAGTGTTCCAACAGGGAAGTCCTCAAATGCACAAAATCCCCATGCATAATTGTCCAAAGCCAGCTCATATGGATTGCCCGGCCAGGAAATCAGTTGTTTCCCAGTGTCATCCCATCTTTTCGTGTGCAGGTATTGCAATGCTTTTTTGTGGAACAAGTCGTATCCAAGCACAGCGTTGAATGCATCGATCATTCCTTCCGTAACAATTCCGATTCTGGTTCCGTTTGGTGAAAAGCCGCCCCAGATTGCGCCTTCTGAATCCTGCAATTGTCGTATCCAATTTTCAATACCTGACCTGAGACTTGAATATCGTGTTGAATTGTAGGTGGATGCATGATGATTCAGAGCCATAAGCAACCATGCATTGTCTCCCATCCATCTGTTTCCAGACGGGCTCCCATTTCGATCCCGGAACTGTGAAAATCCACCAGGGCTGATTAATAATTCCTGCGTCTGTCGGCTATCAAAAAAATCAAAAATAGCTTCTGCTTTGGTCCTTTCTCCTTTAGCCATGAACGCGAAAGATGCCAGGGAATTGTCGTAAAGGGAAACAAAATTGCTGTTCTCACTGCTTTCGAGCAAACCATTTGGCAATTGGATTGCAACCAGCCAGTTGAAGATTTTTTCACTGATTTCGTTGAGAGAATCAGTTGGCTGACCAATGAAATTCAATTGGGATTTCTGAAAACTCACTAAGGCATATTCTGGCTTGAAAACATAGCCTGATTTTTTGGGCGTTAATTTTTGGTTTCCAAGCAGGTTCGATATCTGGAAATTTCCGACCGCATCACTAAGGCAGGAATCTCCTGTGCCATTGGAAAGAACTATTCCCTGAAGCCCGATTCCATTTGTGTTTTTTACTTTTCCACTCACCTGAAATGGGAAATTTTTCTGCATTTCCTTTTTATCCGTACAGGCAATCTGCATACCATATGTAAATGCCATTAGGATGAAAGCGTTTAGTTTGGTAATAATGGAATTCATTTCCTGTTTGGTTTTATTGAAGAGGAATTCCCGCTTCAGTAATAATCAAATAGTTCGCTTTTGGCAGCAATGAAATTCGGATTTTTTATGATTATTCAATTTCAACCAACGCTTCCATGATTTTTTCCAGCTCGGACTTCATGGTTTTATAATCCCCAGCATATGAATTGAGCATAATGGAGAATACCAATTCACCACGTTTTGCTTTTGCATACCCGCTGTAGCATAGAGATCGGGTCAATGTTCCGCTTTTTGCCTGAATTTTTCCTTTTGCCCTTACGGAATTACAGAACTTTTTCATCGTTCCGCTTTCACCTGAAACTGGAAGAGATGCCAGAAACGTAGGGTAAAAACTTTGATTCTTTGCCCAGAACAAGGCTTTGCATAACGCTTCAGGGCTGATCCGGTTAGATAATGAAAGTCCGCTGCCATCAGCCAGATAGTAACCGGGTGGAAATCCGACCTGTTGTCCAAATCGCTCAAGTTGAGTCCACCCGTTTTCATCGAGCTTGTCGCTTTTTCTTGCCAAAGCATAGGCGATCGACTCGGTCATCAGATTGTTTGAAAAGAGATTTACTTCTTTTATTATTTCCTGCAAGGGAGGTGAGGTGATAATACCCAGTTCATTGAGATCAGCCTGATTTTGTTTTTGAGCCAAAATCTGAATTCCAGCCTTTTCTAGCTCATTTTGTAGCACTTTCAGGAAAACAGCTCCCGGATTCTGAAAAGCGCCTTTAACTTTCTGAAGATTAGAATCTTGTGGAATTGAACCGGTGATTCGTGCTTTGTTGTCCCCCGGTGTCCAGTAAATGTAAGCAAGGTCAGGGGCTGATGGAACATCTGTTTCAACGTCTTCTTCTGCCAGTTCCACATCCATCAGAGTGTCTTTCTTTTTTACTTTGGCAGGTTTTCCCACGGACGGTGCCGAAAGGTGAAGTGTGTATTGGTTCTCATTGATATTTAATGGATAGATACCTGCTCCATAATAATTGCCAATGTCGCTCCAGCTCCAGTCACGGCGAATGCCGGCATAAGGATGGTTCACTTTTCGGGCAAGGATCTGTCCATCGATTTGCCTGATACCTTTTTTTTGCAGAAGGTTGATGATGGCGGAAAAAAAGCCGGATCCAAACTTCTCACGGTCTGGGGAATAAATGGTTGGGTCTCCCGAACCTTCAATCAAAATATCACCTTTAACTACCCCGTTTTCTATTGGGCCTGAAGCAAGAATCCTTGTTTGAAATCGAAATTCTGGTCCCAGATTTTTTAATCCGTTCAGGCTGGTGACCAGTTTCATATTGGAAGCCGGAATAAGGTTTAATTCCGGGCGATAGGAGAGAAGAGTCTGCCCCCCTGATGCACTTTTAACAATGATCCCAAAGCTGGCACCCCTCAACTGGGGGAGTTTGGCAAATCGCTCGTATACAGCTGTTACTTTTGGATTTCTGGAACGGAACGATTTTTCAAAATGAAATTGCCCTTCTGCGGGAAGGGCAATTGTCAAAAGAAAAAAGATGATTTTCGTTATGTCAGAACGAACTGAAGTCAAAACTTTCCAGAAATTTAGTGGTGAATTTACCGGATTGAAATTGAGGATCGTCCATCAGTTTGATGTGGAACGGAATCGTGGTTTTAACACCTTCGATTACAAATTCCTGCAGTGCACGTTTCATCCTGACAATTACTTCTTCACGGGTTCTCGCTGTAACTATCAGCTTGGCAACCATGGAGTCATAGTTTGGTGGGATGGTATAACCAGCATAAATATGCGTATCAACCCGAACTCCATGTCCTCCCGGAATATTGAGGTTGGTAATTTTGCCTGGGCTTGGTCGGAAACCATTGGCCGGATCTTCGGCATTAATCCGACATTCCATTGCAAAGAATTCAGGGAAGTAGTTTTTTCCGGAAATCGGAATGCCCGCCGCTACCTTGATTTGTTCTTTGATCAGGTCAAAATTGGTTACTTCTTCTGTAATCGGATGCTCCACCTGGATCCGGGTATTCATTTCCATGAAATAGAAATCCCCGTGTTTGTCGACCAGAAATTCTATTGTTCCTGCTCCTTCATATTTGATGGATTTAGCACCTTTGATGGCTGCTTCCCCCATTTTTTCCCGGAGTTTTTGAGTCACAACCGGTGATGGTGTTTCTTCCACCAGTTTCTGGTGTCTTCGTTGAATGGAACAGTCTCTTTCAGATAGATGGCATACTTTTCCAAACTGGTCGCCTACAATCTGAATCTCAATGTGGCGTGGTTCTTCAACGAATTTTTCAAGATAGAGACCGTCATTTCCAAAAGCGGCACCTGATTCCATTTTGGCATCATGCCAGGCTTTTTCGAAATCGTCATCACAGTTTACGATCCGCATCCCACGGCCACCTCCTCCGGCTGTAGCCTTCAGTATGACAGGATACTTGATTTTATTGGCGATTTTAATTCCTTCCTTGATCGAGTCCAGCAAACCTTCCGATCCGGGAATCGTTGGGACACCTGCCTTTTTCATGGTCGCTTTGGCTGTGGCCTTGTCGCCCATTGCATTGATCATTTCGGCAGTTGCTCCAATGAACTTAATACCGTATTCCTGGCAAATGCGGGAAAACTCAGCATTTTCAGAAAGGAATCCGTATCCCGGGTGAATGGCATCTGCGTTGGTTATTTCCGCAGCAGCAATCAGATTCGGAATGTTGAGGTAAGAACTCTTGCTGAGTGGCGGTCCTATACAAACTGCCTCATCTGCAAAACGAACGTGCAGGCTTTCTTTATCAGCGGTCGAGTAAACGGCCACTGTTTTAATACCCATTTCCCGGCAGGTCCTGATGATCCGGAGAGCAATCTCGCCCCTGTTGGCGATGAGAATTTTTTTGAACATGCGCCGAAGCCTTAAAAAATGATGATAAGATTAAGCGGGATCAACCAGGAACAATACCTGATCAAACTCAACAGGTGAAGCGTTTTCGATAGAAATTTTCACGATTCGTCCGTTTACATCGGATTCAATTTCATTAAAAAGCTTCATGGCTTCGATGATACAGACAGTCTGACCAACTTTAACTTCATCACCGACATTTACAAAGAATGGTTTGTCAGGTGAAGCTGAGCGATACAAAGTACCGATCATAGGTGATTTGATTTCCACCAGTTTCTTGCCAGCGGGTTCTGCTGGTGCAGGAGCAGGTGCCGGAGCCGCAACCGGAGCTGCCGATTCAACTCTGGCGACAGGAGCATTCTGGACAGGTGCTGCTGTCGTAATGACTTGTTCTACAATCGTTTTGGTTGCATTTTTTCTGGCTGAAATCTTGAAGTTTTCTGTTTCAATATTTACTTCATCCAGATTAGACTTATCAATAAAGTCGATTAAATCTTTAATCTCGCTTGGTTTCATTTTGATTGATGTCTTGGTGATATTAGCTGTTGTAGGCCCACTTCAGATAGACGGCACCCCATGTAAACCCACCGCCAAAGGCAGCTAGGATGAGGTTGTCTCCTTTCTTCAGTTGCTTTTCGTATTCCCACAAACACAAAGGAATGGTACCATTGGTCGTATTACCAAATTTTTCAATATTTAGCATCACACGATCCATAGGAATCCCACACCGGTTGGCTGTTGCTTCAATGATTCGTTTGTTTGCCTGGTGTGGCACAAGCCATTTTATGTCGTCCGCAACCAGATGGTTTTTTTCCATCACCTGTGCTGCGACTTCGGCCATATTGGTGACCGCAAATTTAAATACGGTTGCACCTTCCTGTTTCACAACATGCTGATGCATGTCAACTGTTTCGTGTGAAGGTGGACGACGACTGCCGCCTGCTTCCATGATGAGATACTGCGCTCCTACACCGTCGGACCGGAGTATGCTATCGATAATACCAAGCCCATCTTCAGATGGTTCCAGCATTACAGCGCCACCTCCATCTCCAAAAATAATACAGGTAGCACGGTCATGGTAGTTGATGATGCTCGACATTTTGTCGGCCCCTACCACGAGGACTTTTTTATATTTTCCGGTTTCTATGAATTGAGAACCGGTGACAAGGGAATATAGAAATCCGGAACAAGCGGCCTGTATGTCGTAGCCAAAGGCATTGACCGCTCCGATTTCTGCTCCGATAAGATTTGCAGTTGCTGGGAAAACGTAGTCAGGTGTGGTTGTAGCACAAATTATCAGATCTACTTCCTCCGGTTTGGTGTTTGATTTTCTAAGAACATCCCAAATGGCTGGCATAACCATATTGCTGGTTCCTTTTCCATCTTCCCGGTAAATTCTTCTTTCTTTGATCCCGGTTCTGGAAACAATCCATTCGTCGTTTGTTTCCACTAATTTCTCAAGATCTGCATTGCTCATTACATCCGGAGGAACTGTTCCTCCTATCGCTGTAATTGCTGCTGTTATTTTGTTTGCCATCAAGAAGAAGCAAGTGATTTTGCCAGTGCTGATTTTAATTGCAGTAACATATCGGATGTGATCATTTTCTGAGCCACCAGAATCATGTTTTTAATTGCCAATGGACTGGAAACACCATGCCCAATGACTACGTTTCCGTCGACACCAACGATGGGGCTTCCACCTACAACTTCATAGTTTAGATTGTTTACAAATTCATCATTGACTTTTCTGCTATGAAGAATTTCGTAAAAATGTTCGGCCATTTTAGTGACAACATTTCCAACAAATCCATCGCATACGATTACATCTGCTTTGTCATTGAAAATGTCCCGTCCTTCTACATTGCCGATGAAGTTGATATTAGAATTGACCTTAAGAAGCTGATAAGCAGCCTGTGTGAGAATACTACCTTTTTGTTCTTCTTCACCCAGATTCAGCAATCCTATTTTTGGGTTTGGAATATCCAGAATGCATTCTGCATAAATGGCTCCCATCTCCGCAAACTGGTTTAATTGCTCAGGTTTGCAATCGGCATTTGCTCCGATATCAACCAATGCGCCAACCCGTCCATCCTCTTTAGGAAGATATCCCATAATCGCAGGACGAATGATTCCGGGTAGTGCTTTCACGGTGAACATGGCGCCTACCATCATCGCTCCGGTATTTCCAGCACTGCAGAAAGCTTGTGCTTCACCCGATTTGAGCAGTTGGAAACCAACAGCGATGGACGATTCCGGTTTTTGCGAAAAGGCTTTGGCCGGATGGTCTCCCATTTCGATAACGTCGGGAGAATGGTGGATGGAGAAAGTATCAGGCGAAACATTCAGACGGCTCAACTCCCGTTCAATGGCCGGTCGGTCACCTACTAGCAAGAGTTCACAGTTGTCCTTAAGTTCTCTGTGAGCGAGAACTGCTCCCTCAACCGCAGCCTGGGGTGCAAAATCGCCCCCCATTGCATCCAACGCAATCGTCATTTCAGAATGAAACTGAAGGTTTTTTTATGCTTTCTGATAGTCTGCAACGACCATCTGATTGTTGTAGTAAAGATTACCTTCTACTACATAAGCACGGTGCATCTGATGTGTTTCACCGGTTGTACTGCAAAGGGCCAGTTGTTTCGCGGTTGCACCATGGTGCGTTCTTCTTTTGTCTCTTCTGGTTTTGGAAATCTTTCTCTTAGGATGTGCCATGTTATCTGTAACTAATTATCTTTTTAAATCTTTTAATTTTTCCCAAATGGGATCAATGGTTTCCGTTGGCCCGGTTTCTTCTCCGGAGAGGTCTGAAGAGTAAACTATGACCCCATCTGTCTCATCATCCTCATTGTCTAATTGAAAACGTGGATGAAGCTTTTTCGAAGGCAATGATAATGCAACTGTATCATAAATCAACTGGTCAAGATCGATGTAGACCCTTTCTTTACTGATAATTTCCAATTCATCGCTCAGTTCCTTCTCTTCCTCACCAAACTTATAAAAGTGGGTAACACTTTCATTCATTTCGTGAGAAAACGAATCAAGGCTTCTGTCACAAATCAGTTCGACTTTCCCTTCTATTTTTACATCTGCTTTTATCATCGTCTCAGAAGTCAACAGGTTGACTCTGACGGATAATTGTGGCAAATCGAAAAATGCCCGGGAAAATTCTTCCAGAAATCCGGAATCAAGTGAAAACAGGAATTCATGATTCCCATCCTTCAGTCCTGACAATTTGATTTCTGTGAACTTCAAACTCGTAACACTTCAAAATTTAGCCCGCAAAAGTAGGATTTTATCTGTAAGTGAAAAAATTAGAATTAAAAGAAGGTCTAAAATTCTTTAAATGTGGCAATTAGACAAGTCAATGAGTAGATTTTTCTAATTGGAATTAAAGAATTGCCCTTATTTTGAAAGTCTTGCAGCCAGATCAAGACGGTGCGTTCTGGCAGTGTCTTTGGCAATGTCATAACCGGCATCTGCATGACGGATGACACCCATTGCGGGGTCATTGTGCAGAACTCGTTTTAATCTTGTCGCAGCGGCATCAGTTCCATCAGCCAGAATGACCATGCCTGCATGAATCGAATACCCTATTCCAACCCCACCACCATGATGGAGCGATACCCAGGATGCACCTCCAGCAGTATTGATCAAGGCATTTAAAATCGGCCAGTCTGCAATCGCATCCGACCCATCTTTCATGGCTTCTGTTTCCCGGTTCGGACTCGCAACTGAGCCTGTATCCAAATGATCTCTTCCAATCACGATCGGGCCTTTAACTTTTCCTTCCTTAACCAATTGGTTAAACGCAAGTCCGGCTTTTTCTCTTTCCCCCTGGCCTAACCAGCAAATCCGGGCAGGAAGTCCCTGAAAAGCTATCCGTTCCTGGGCCATTTTCAGCCAACGTTGCAAGCCAGTATTTTCCGGAAAGAGTTCCACCAGTAACTGATCAGTCACAGCGATATCTTCCGGATCACCACTCAAAGCCACCCAACGGAAAGGTCCTTTTCCTTCGCAGAACAAAGGCCGGATGTACGCAGGCACAAAACCCGGGAAGTCAAACGCATGTTCGACATTTCGCTTATCATGGGCCTGGCCACGAAGGTTGTTGCCGTAATCAAATACAATGCATCCTTTTTGCTGAAGGTCCAGCATGAGAAGAACATGTGCTGCCATCGTATCCAGTGACCGGTTGCA
>DAIOVD010000100.1:10129-13510 GCA_036759185.1 Catalimonadaceae bacterium
AAATATTTTTCATCCAGATAGCGGGTTTCAATTCGTTTATCAATCCGCCATTCTTCCATTTCGGCTGCAAGGCAAACGCCTTCATTCATGGTGATGGCCAAAGGCTGGGCACCTCCCATTCCTCCTAAACCTGCGGTAACATTAAGTGTTCCTTTCAGCGTTCCTCCAAAATGCTGTCGGGCGACTTCAGCAAATGTTTCATACGTTCCCTGTACGATTCCTTGTGAACCTATATAAATCCAGGATCCAGCAGTCATCTGACCATACATAGTAAGACCGGCTGCTTCCAGTTTGCGGAATTCGTTCCAGTTTGCCCAATGTGGCACCAAATGACTGTTCGCAAGAATAACCCGTGGAGCATCCGGATGAGTTGGTAAAATGCCGACAGGCTTACCTGACTGAATCAATAATGTTTCGTCATTTTCAAGATCCCGGAGTGCTTTCAGAATCAGTTGAAATGCTTCCGGATTACGGGCTGCTTTTCCAGTTCCTCCATAAACGACAAGGTCCTGAGGGCGTTCGGCCACATCTGGATCCAGATTGTTGAGGAGCATACGTAAAGCCGCTTCCTGTACCCAGCCTTTGCAGGAAATTTCAGAGCCAGTTGGCGTTTTAGGAATTGAAAATGAGGAAGTTGTTGTCATGTCGTTGGTGTAAAAACTGATTGCAAATATGGTTGTTTTTGTAAAATGAGCGGATTTGAAGCAGGAATAATTCCCTCCATATTCAGTACACTACTTTGGCAGACTATGTTTTTAAATTTTCGTAATCTTGCGACCCTCTTTTGCTTTAATTTTATCAAACTTTTCATTTTCAGTACTATACAATTTTTAACACGTGACAGTTTCATCATTACATCCGTATAAAATCAATAAGAAATACGAGAAAAAGGTCGCCTATTTCTCCATGGAATTTGCCATTGCGCAAAGTCTGAAGACCTATTCCGGTGGACTTGGATATCTGGCTGGTTCACACATGCGTTCGGCATACGACCTTAAGCAGAACCTGATCGGAGTCGGGATCCTTTGGAAATATGGATATTATGATCAGGTCCGGCGATCAGACAATGGAATGGATGTTCTCTTTCAGGAAAAGTACTACACCTTTCTCAAGGACACCGGCATCATGGTTCCAATCTACATCAACAAACATCAGGTGTATGTGAAAGCCATGTATCTGGCACCGGAAATATTCGGGACCTGTCCGATGTATTTCCTAACAACCGACATTCCGGAAAACGATTATCTGGCCCGTACCATCACCCATCGACTTTACGACAGCGACACAGCTGCTAAAATTGCGCAGTGCATCGTGCTTGGGATGGGAGGTGCCAAAGTGGTGGAAGCACTTGATCCAACCATTGAACTGTATCACATGAACGAGGCCCACGCTCTTCCGCTGGTATTTCATCTATATGAAAAATACAAGGATGTGGAAGAAGTGAAGAAGCGGGTTGTATTTACAACTCACACTCCGGAGAAGGCAGGAAATGAAGAACATCCGATAGCTCTACTTGAGAAAATGAGCTTTTTCGGGCACCTCAGTATGGACGAAGCCAGGAAGGTCTCGGGAGAATACGGTGATAGTTTCAGCCATTCTTTAGTTGCTCTAAGGTTATCTAAAGTTGCCAACGGGGTTTCGAAACTTCATGGCGAAGTAAGTCGTGATATGTGGAAAGACTTTCAGGGACTTTGCGAAATAAAGAGCATCACCAATGCACAAAATATGAAATACTGGGGCGATCAGGGAATGCGCCAGGCTTTAGATGCGGGTGACGATGAAGCGCTCAAAAACCGCAAGATGCACCTGAAGAAGCGGTTGATCGAGCAAGTCGCCAATCAGACCGGGAAGTTGTTCGACAAAGACGCCATCATCATTGTGTGGGCCCGACGATTTGCAGAATACAAACGAGCCACACTGCTTATGCACGATATCGCCCGGTTTAACAAACTCATGAGCCAGACCGACCGCAAAGTGCAGGTGATCTGGGCAGGGAAACCCTATCCTGGCGATCAGGGTGCCATCTCTGTGTTCAACCATTTGGTGGAAGTAACCCGTCACATGCCAAACGCAGCGGTCCTAACACCATACGAACTCGAACTGTCCCGTCTGTTGAAAACGGGTTCCGATGTCTGGCTCAATACTCCCCGACGTCCGAGAGAAGCATCAGGAACGTCTGGTATGACAGCGGCCATGAACGGTTCGGTTAATCTTTCGATTCAGGATGGTTGGGTTTGTGAATATTCAAAGCACGGAGAGAATTCTTTCATTCTACCGGTGGTTGATGAAACACGGCCGATTGAATTTCAGGATACAGAAGACTGCAAAAATTTACTTGACGTGATCGAGAATGAGGTTCTCACCAAATATTACGACAAGCCCAAAGACTGGTTTAAACTGGTGAAAACGACCATGAAAGATGTGGTTCCGTTTTTTGATTCAGACCGGATGGCAGATGAATACTATCAGTTGTACAACGGAAAACTGAAATAGACTTTTCCGGATATCGTCTGGAAGGACGGTGTCATTTGACAATGAAATAAAAAAGGGGGAACCAGACCGGCTCCCCCTTTTTATTGGTTTTTAGTTGGTTAATATTGAATGTTAGTTCATCCGGGCACTCAGTTCGAGTGTGCGGGCGATGAATTCTGTTAACGCTTTTCCTTCCAGTTTGTGTTGTGAAAGCAAGGCCAGATCGTAGGCCTGGCGGGCAATGCGTTGTTTTAGTTCGTCTGAATCAGCCTCTACGATTTTGTTGATCAGTGGATGGTTAGCGTTGATGGTGGCATTGAGCATGGCAGGCATATCGCCAAACATGTTCATTCCACGGCCCATATTCATATCTTTCATCCGGCGCATAAATTCATTTTCGGTTAATACGACCGGAAGTTCATCGGCTGTCATCGGTTCCACCGCAAGTGTGAGGTTTTTCGATTCCACTGCATTTTCGAAAATCGATTTGAGTGCGTCCTTTTGTTCAGGTGTCAGCAAGTCAAGAGCGGGTTCGCCTTTGTCGATCAGTTTGGCGCTCACCTCGGAGTCCACACGTTTCAGACTGGTTTTTTCGAGGGTTCTTTCCAGATAACCCAGATAGTGGCTGTCGATGATCTGATCCATCTGCAGCACATCGTATCCCAGTTTTGTAGCCTGGTCCACATAGAAAGATTGCTTGCTCAGGTCTGATGTGTACAGAATGACGATCTGATCGTTTTTGTCTGTCTGGTTGATTTTTACTTTTTCGGCGTATTCTTCGAGTGTGAAGTACTCATTGTTGACATTCTTCAACAGAGAGAAAGACTTGGCTCTGTCGGCAAATTTGTCTTCTGAAATCTGTCCGTATTTCACAAACAGACCGATGGAATTCCATTTTTCTTCAAAACC
>DAIOVD010000100.1:13610-15190 GCA_036759185.1 Catalimonadaceae bacterium
TCGGTTCCTCTTTCGGTGCGGTTTCCTTCTGAAATTTCAAATTCAGTGTTTCCATCGCAGGTCCAGCGGGCTGGTGAAGAACCATCTTTGTGACTTAGCGTCTGGATTTCCACCAGTCGCGAAACCATGAACGCAGAATAAAATCCGAGACCAAAGTGACCAATAATCTGATTGCCCGCTTCTTCGGTTCCTTTGTATTTCTCTACAAATTCGGCAGCGCCTGAAAATGCGATCTGGTTGATGTATTTTTTAATTTCATCGGCCGTCATTCCAAGGCCGGTATCGGAAATGGTGATGGTTTTGGCGTCTTTGTCAAAATTGACGGAAACTTTCAATTCGCCCAGTTCGCCACCATATTCTCCAAGCTGAGCCAGTTTCTTGAGTTTCTGGCAGGCATCTACTCCGTTGGAAACCAGTTCGCGAAGGAAGATTTCATGATCGGAATAGAGGAATTTTTTAATGATCGGGAAGATATTTTCGGTATGAATCGAAATGGATCCTTTTTCCTGTGTCATATAGATTAGATCGTTTGAATGAAATGATAAGGTGAAACCCAAATTTCAAAAACCGGGCCGCTGCGGGAAGTTGGACAAATTGTCAGAACCGGATCATGTGAAAACTTTCTGTTTTTTGTGCTGAACCATAGTAATTTGCATTTGTATCAAATTCCTATGAAGAATCGAATCCTTTTCTTTCTGGCCATTTTACTACCGGTCCTTCCCAAATGTGCCATTGCTCAAATCGATTTTTCGACAGTTCTGACCCAGCCTGAATGTGCAAACACCAATACCGGTAAAATCGAAGTCATCCCTTCCGGAAGTGCCGGGCCGTTTACCATTACTCTGATCAAAGGCAATTCAAATCAGGGACCAGCTGAGCGATTGGTTACCAGTCCGGGTGCGTATACTTTTACGGGACTTGGAGCCGGCGGGTATTCCGTCCTTGTTTCTGGTTCGGAGCCTTCCTGTTCTCAGGTTCGCAAGAAGGTACAGATCAACAATCCACCTGATTTTTTTGGTTCAGTCTATCAGATAGACTCCAGCTGTGCTCCCTGCGATGTAAACCTGATAGCCGATTTTCAACCTCCCGGTAACTTCTCTTATGCCTGGAACACAAATCAAACCACAAGCAAAATCACAGGTGTTTGTGATGGCAGTTACACAGTGACGGTGACCAAATTGAGTACCGGTTGCCAAAAGCAGTTTTCCATCAGTGCGGCCAATGAAACACCATCCCTTTTCATTAATCTTCCTGGTAGCATTTGTCCTGACCAGTCCAATACATTCACGTTTGAAGTTCCTTCCACCAGCAGTGGCCCTTGTGTTGAAGTGAATCCAGATAGTGTGGTCTGGGATTTTGGAGATAATACAGGAAGTTTCGATGTGTCGCCGAGCCATTCGTATTCTTCCAGTGGGACTTATACTATAGTTTTGACCTTAAATGGAGGGCTTTCTGCTACGGAGACAATCACAGTAAATCCATTGAATCTTTCGTTTTCAAGCAATTCAGGTTGCCAGCAACCATTGGAGTTTTCATTCAGTCCGATGATCTCCTGTTCCTCATTTTCAGAATTCCTATGG
>DAIOVD010000101.1:0-15153 GCA_036759185.1 Catalimonadaceae bacterium
ACGGTGGCTTCGGTCCATTCTTCAATGCCGAATCCTTTCAGATTGGCGGTTTCGAAATGGCGGAGGAGCAACTCGTAGCAGGTTTCGTGCTGAAACTGCCAGTCGTCGATGGCCGAGGCGTAGGTTTTTTCTCCCAGAAACAAATCGGCCCAGGCACGGGACGATTTCGGGAAGAGCACCTCCGTCGGCTGGTAGGATTGCAATACTTTTTCGGCTTCGCTTTCGGTTCCCTGAAACACATAAAACTCGCCGGTGGAAATGTCGATGAGGGACAGGCCCACGGTTTCGTCCTTTTTATACACCGAAGCCAGCCAGTTGTTTTTGCGGGTATCGAGCACATTGTCGCTCAGCGCCACGCCGGGTGTGACCAGTTCGGTAACCCCCCGTTTCACAATTCCGACGGCATCTTTCGGGTCTTCGAGCTGGTCGCAGATCGCCACCCGTTGCCCGGCACGCACCAGTTTGGGCAGGTAATTGTCGAGAGAATGATGCGGAAATCCGGCCAGGGCCACTTCGGTTGCCGAACCGTTTCCACGTTTGGTGAGGGTGATGTTGAGAATGCGGGACGCGGTGACCGCGTCCTCGCCAAAGGTTTCATAAAAATCGCCCACCCGAAAGAGCAGCAAAGCACCGGCATATTTGGCTTTGATGGCCGAATACTGCTTCATGAGCGGGGTTTCTTTGGTTGGCTTCAATGAGAGGTGGTTTTTAAAAGGGAGGCAAAGAAAACCAGATTTTAGTTGAAATGGGAATGAAGCGTGCATCTTTTTATGAGGGAAAACCTTTGACCGGTAGGCCCATCGGACCTATCCCTCAGGGGAAGAACGATTGCGGCCCGGATGGGAAGGGCGGCGACGAAGGAGCCGGTGCCTTGCACGGAAGCGAAGCGGACCCCTGAACAGCCGGAGATGCCGCCCTGATGAAAAAACTGACCCCTATATTTTTTTTATAAAAGCGTTTCGGACCCGCATTTTTTGATGGTTATTGGATGGGAGAAACGTGATGATCAAAGGTCGGGGAACACAACACACAGCGCAGAGTCGCTTCCACAAGCAACAGGTGGAAGCCGATATTTCGCACCTTTCCGATGAATCGGAGCAGGAGGAGCTGCTGTTTGCCAACCCGAAAACGCAGTTTATTACGGTGCATCCGAAGACGATCATCAACAAGGTGGAGAGTCCGGATATTCCGATGGAGTACAGTCTGAATCCGTATCAGGGTTGCGAACATGGTTGTGTGTATTGCTACGCCCGGCCCACGCATGAATACTGGGATTACAATTCGGGACTCGATTTTGAGACGAAAATTCTGGTGAAATCCAATGCCGCGGAACTCCTGAAAAAGGAAATTCACCACCCCAAATGGCAGGTGGCGCCGGTTGTAATGGCCGGAAACACGGATGTGTACCAGCCCGGAGAGCGCCATCTGAAACTGACCCGTTCGCTGCTGGAGGTGTTTGCCCGATTCCGTCATCCGGTGGGCATCATCACCAAAAATGCCATGCTCGAACGCGATCTGGATTTGCTGGCCCAACTGGCTCAGGACAATCTGGTGGTGGTCAATCTCAGCCTCACGACTTTGGACCGCGACCTGAAGGCAGTGTTGGAACCGCGAACGTCCCGTCCGGAGCGGATGCTTCGGGTGATTGAAAAGCTAAGGGCGGCGAATGTGCCGGTGCGGGTGATGATGGCGCCGGTTATTCCGTCCCTCAACGACCATGAGATTATGGTACTTGCCAAAGCCGCCAAAGAAGCCGGGGCTCAGGATTTTACCTATCAGGTGGTTCGGTTAAACGGACCGGTGGGGGAGAATTTCAAGGAATGGGTGAAACAGGCATTTCCGGACAGGGGCCGCAAGATCGTGGGTCAGATTGAAGACATGCACGGCGGCCACCTGAACGACAGCCGGTTCGGAACCCGGATGCGGGGTGAAGGTCACTGGGCCGACAGCATCCGGCAGCAGTACCGGCTGGCGAAGCGAAAGTATTTTACGGAGCCGTTTGATTTCCGGTTCAACACCCGCTTATTCCATCAGTTTCGGGAAGGCCAGATGCAGATTCCGTTTTGAAAAGGCCCTGCCTTAACATTTATTGTTTTTGTTGAAGACTCGTTTGAAAAGAACCTTTCCGTTATGCTCGATATAGTCGCCTGACACAATCAGGTATGGGTGATTGGGCGAATGTCCGGCGCTGTGGCTTCGTACGATGATTTTGTCATCAACTTTCAGGTTGCTCAACTTCTCAAATTCCTTCGGGCTAAACTGCATCATGTATTCCTCGCCACTGATGTTCACGATCAGCCATTGGGGTCCGGATGCGGCGTTTTCACGCTGAAACGTAACGGAGGTTATGATGGCTTCCATGTTGGAGAAGTCCTTGATCTCCTTCCTGATTTTATCGTGGCTGGCCAGCACCTTTTTACCGGCAGCTGAAAGCTCCCATTGTTTGAATTTGATTCCGTCCGGAGATGCTTGCCATCTTTTCAAAACCGCTTTGCTTTCAGCGGCCGTAAGAGGCTTTTGTGCCGCCTTTTTCGTTGGTGCCTTTTTCGTTTCACGATTGGCAAATACCAGTCCGCTGGTCACAACCAATGTTAAGACGAGTGCATACATGATCTTTTTCATATTCAGTTCTTTTCTAGAGTGATATTCTGAATCGCTTTCGAGTGACTTTGGGTTTGTCAGCAACCATCGTATCCAAACGTGATCCGGAAGGTTTGGGGCACCGGCTTTCCTTTGGCATCCACGGCTGGTTTCCAGGACGGCATTTTGCGAATCGCATCCAGAATGATCTGGTCGATTTTCGGCGTTTTGGAGGAAGTGATGATGGCGGGATTGGTCACCGTTCCTTCTTCGGATACGATGAATGAAACAATCGCCCGGTCGGTTGTTTTGGTGAGAACGGAGGGGGTAATTCTGGCGGAAACCTGTTTGGTAAAAAAAGCAGTCAATCCATCCTTTCCTCCCGGAAAAGCCGATTCGGTATGCGGCACCACCTTCACTTTAAAATCGCCTTCTCGTACGCCATTGGCATCCCCAAAGTCCTTTACCGCATCGTTCCTGTATTTGAAACGGATGGAAACCTGAATTTCCGTTCCCACATCTGCACTTTTCAGCAGCTGCATTTGCTGGCTTGTCAGTTTCGGACTGTTGCCGGTGGCTTTCACCGACTTTCCATTCTGAATTGCCGAAAGCGTAACCGACTGATAAACGACAATCCGGTCAAAATCTTCCTGAAGAAAGGAGTTCGCATCCAGGGCCGGGTTTTGAATGGTGGGCTGTCCGGTGAGGCTGACCATCAGATTTTTCCTTCGGTTCAGCATCTGGTCGAGCACGTAAAGATCTTTGTACGGCACTTCCAGATGGCGGCAGAAAACCGGATCCAGATCGTGAATCGAAACCACAGAGGGCAGTTTCTCTTTCGCAATATTCGATACCTTGTTTTCAAGGAACCCATAACCCGGACTCTGGCAAAATGCCTGAACGGAGACCAGTAGGAAGGCGAGCAATACGCGATATTTTTTCATAGATGGCTGGATCATGTGGTTTGATGTGGTGGAGATTAGCAACCTCGTTTTGTGGTGATGGTAAATTGAAACGACTGTTTCACGGCTTTCCCCTGGTCATCTTTTGCCGGATTCCATTTGGGCATGGTGCGCAAAGTCTCCACGATTAATTTGTCGGATTCGGGTTTACCGGATGTGTCCAGCAACCGAATGTCGGCGACGGAACCATCTTCAGCAACCGTAAACAGAACCTTCACATCCTGAAACGAGGCGGAATCCCTGGGTGTGATTTTCTTCACCACGTTTTCGTTTAGATACGATGACAATTGCGGATACCCTTCTCCAAAACTGGCTTCCTTTTCCGGTGTTACGGTCATGGCCATTTGCATGGTCCGCACCGACGTAACATGACTTACCGGATTCTCGGCCATGTATCGAATAATCACCTCGATTTCAGAATCCAGCATTGCGGACTTCAGAATCTGCTGCTGCTGGTTGGTGAGTGAATCATTTTTTCCGAAAGTCCGTTCGGTTTTGGTTCCGTTGGTCAATACCAATTCCGTAGAAACATACTGCGTGATCCAGTTTTTGGGGAACCCAACACAAAAGTCGGACATCGTTTTGGCAGAATGTAGGCTTTTCGCCGCTACCGCCCTGTGATGGGTGGCATTCACTTCAAAGTACAGGGCAGGCGATTTGGTCGGATTGCCAGCGGTCAAAAGCCAGGGCGTCAGAAACAAGGAGAAAAACGAATTCATGGTTCGGTTGTTTTGTAAGAACTGCGACAAATGTAGGAGGCCTTTTCCATCCAACTTGTTAGTGACCTGTTAACGACTTGTTAAAGCCTCCGGTCATCCTTTTGAAATTCCCTAGTTTTGGCTTGCCTATGAAAGCAAACCGGC
This sequence comes from Catalimonadaceae bacterium, assembly GCA_036759185.1. Classification (GTDB taxonomy): domain Bacteria; phylum Bacteroidota; class Bacteroidia; order Cytophagales; family Flexibacteraceae; genus CAMDMI01. The sequence goes on from DAIOVD010000101.1 coordinate 4,406, forward strand.
TTCGTCTTTCCATTTTCATTTCCTCTCTGGCCCTGATTGCCGTTCTGGCGATTCAGATTCACTGGATTTTCCGGACGGCGGAGATGAAGGAAGAGCTGTTTAATGAAAAGGCCAATATGGTGCTGGCCCGTACCACCGAGGCCATCGGTTCAGATCAGGCTGCATGCCAGGAAATCGGTGCGTGCCTCAAAGAAGGAGAGAAAGCCGGGACAAGTGGACCCATTCAATTGCGGAATCAGGAGGTGAAAAAGATCGATTCGCTCCTTCGCCACTACATGAAGTTTTACAATGTGCAGATCCGGTATTCGTTTTCGGTGGCCAAACCTTCGTCTGCCCCGCGTTTCGACGATGCCCGTTTTAATAAGTCCCTTCCGTTTATCCGTACCGCAGATTTCGAACTGAACCTGGACTTCCCGGATAAAAAGCAATACCTGATGGCCGAGATGGGCGTTCCGTTTTTCAGCTCGGTGGTGTTGGTTGTGGTGGTGCTGGTACTTTTCTGGCGGACCGTTTTTTCATTGAAAAAGGAAAAAGAGATTTCGGAGCACACCACCGATTTTCTCAACAATATGACCCACGAATTCAAAACGCCGATCACCAATATTTCGCTGGCGGGTAAAATGATGACCCGGGATCAGAACCTGAAACAGGAGGAGAAGATCCGTCATTACTCTGGCATCATCCTGGAAGAAAACGAAAAGCTCCGTCTGCAGGTGGAGCAGGTTCTGAGCATGACAGCTCTCGAACGGGGCGAGATTCCGATGCAGAAATCCGAACTTGATTTTCTTTCACTTTTGAACGATTCGCTCCGGAATGTGCGGATGCAGGTGGAAAATGCCGGTGGAACACTTTCAATAAATCTGAACGCAGAACAGACCGTCGTTTTTGGCGACAAGACACACCTGGCCAATGTGTTGTGCAATCTGTTTGACAATGCCGTCCGGTATTCAGACGGGGAGCCACAGATAACGGTTTCCAGCCGGAATGAGGGTCAGGATCTGGTCCTTGAAGTGGCGGATAAAGGCATCGGGATTTCGTCTGAATACCAGAAAAAGGTGTTTGAGAAATATTTCCGGGTGCCGACAGGAGACGTGCACAATGTGAAAGGATTCGGACTCGGTCTGGCCTATGTGCAGCAAATCGCCAAAGGACACGGCGGCTCGGTACAGGTACAGAGTGAAAAAGGAAAAGGCAGTACGTTTACCCTTCGCATTCCCCATGTCTAAGAATCCGTTTCACATTCTTCTGGCCGAAGACGATCTGCACCTGGGCCTTTTACTGGTGGATTACCTGGAATCGGAAGGCTTCGATGTGAAGCTCTGTAAAGACGGCGAGAAAGCCTGGAAAGCATTTCAATCGGGAAAGTTTGATCTCTGTCTGCTCGATGTGATGATGCCGGAAATGGATGGCTTCACCCTGGCCGCCGCCATCCGGAAGGTGGATCAGCAGGTGCCGGTTATGTTCATCACGGCCCGGTCGATGAAAGACGACAAGCTCAAAGGATACGATCTGGGCGCCGATGATTACATTGTAAAACCCTTTGACGAGGAAGAGCTTCTGTGGAAAATCAAGGCACTTGTCCGCCGGATTCCGGCTGGTTCTCCTTCAGACAAACAGGAAGTTCTTCAATTGGGAAAATACCGATTCGATGTCGCCAACCAAAGTCTGCTTCTCAACGGCAAGACCAAACGCATTACAGGACGGGAATGTGACATCCTCGCCTATCTGGCTTCCCGGCAAAACCAGGTCGTAAAACGCGAAGAGCTGCTCACCAACCTCTGGGGCGAAAACGACTATTTTTTCGGACGGAGTCTGGATGTGTTTATCACCAAAATCCGCAAATACCTCAAAGACGACCCCAACCTGAAAATCGAAAATGTCTTTGGGGTAGGGTTTGTGCTGAAGGTGGAATAATCTGCAAATCCGACAAATCAGAAATTGTCTGATATATCATTCACTATGTCTGAAAAGATGACATAACGAATGACTTATCAGACAATCGAAAGAGAAAGACCCGAACGATCATTTCCTAAAACCGGAACTTCTTCTTCAGCTTGTTGACTTCGTCTTTGGCTTTGTTTTCGGCTTCTTTTTTCAACCGGTCGGCTTCAGCTTTGGCCTTGGCTTCGGCTTCCTGCTTTAACCGGTCGGCCTCGGCTTTCGCCTTTGCTTCGGCTTCCGCTTTGGCCTGGTTGATCTTGTCATTCACCGCTGCCTTCGCTTCGGATTTCACATTGCCGGCATCCACTTTTACGATGCGGTATTTGGGCGAACTTCCCGGTCCGGTGGCGGCAATCTCAAACTTCACATCTTTCGGTGAGGTGATGGTTTTTCCTGTGAATGAACTCAATGCACTGGCCGCTGCTGTTCCTGCTGCACCCGCCGGAACGCTCGTTTTCATCAGGTAGTCGACGGTTCCGTCCAGCCCATTGCTTCCGCTGATGGTGACGGTTTGTCCCCCCGCTTTCACATCGAATGGCTCGAAACTCACCCGTCCGTTTTTCACGGTAGCTTTGATCATAAGATCTTTCAGACTGGCTTCGGTTGGCAGACTCGTTTTGGCGACGGAGTTGATTCCTTTCATTATCTGAAGATCTTTCACTTTGCCATCATTGATTTTTATGACGCCACCTCCGTTCACACTGGCCATTTCGGGCTTCATGGCTTTGTCCAGAAAACCATTGATTTTGAATAGCGTGGTGAATTTTCCATCCACATTTTTGGCGGCCGGCGCCATCACCTGCAATGAATTAAATGTCTGATATGCTTTCGAAACCGAGATGCCTTTCATATCCATCGTAAAATCAAAGGCCGGACGTGTCGGAACATTCGGATCATATTTTCCTGTCATTCCAATGCTGCCGTCCATTGTGTTGAACTGCAATCCTTTCATGTTCAGGACACCGTTTTTCAAACTGACGGTACCTTTTGCCTGTTCGAGCACCATGTTGTCGTACAGGATTTTACCCACATTCGAACTGAAACTAAAATCGATATTGGTGGGAAGAGAAGATGCCTCCATCGGTGGTTCTTCTCCAGGTTTTGCCGCCGGTGCCGGTGTTCCGGAAAGACTCATCAGTTCGGTCGCATTCATAAGATTGGAATTGAGCTGAAGCGTTCCTTCCAGGGTTTCATTTCGCATAACATACGCCAGGTAGTTGCGAATGGCACCTTTCAAAGCAAAATCGCTCTCTCCGATTTTCATAGCCATATCGCTTAGGGTAATTTCTTTCGAATTGAACTGCGCCGAAGCATGGCTGATGGCCACTGGCTTGGTCAGGTCCTTCGCTGTATAGGTAAATCCGGACACATCCATGGTTCCGGATGTCGGAAGCTTATCATATTTTTTGGCGTTCACATCGGCCATGTTGCCGCTGGTTTTGATGTCGGCTTTGATTTTCCCGGCCAGTGTCATGCCTTCCTGAGGAAAGATTTTTGTGATTTTAGCCAGATCCACACTGCCTTTGGCTGCCACCTGGTAGGTGATGTTGTTCAGATCACGGACGTTGGCCTGGATGTCAAATGGTTCACCTTCCAGCTGAAAGTGCATTTTTTTCAGGTCAACCACGGTGCTGGACAGTTGGCCGTCGGGATTGGAGGCCACCATATCCACTTCAATTGCTTCGATGGGCTGCGGAAAATCTTTTGTTTTCACATAACCCTGCGTCAATGAAACCGCAGCTGATACCGTCGGAAATTGTTTGGTTTCAGGATTGTATTGTCCTTTTGCCAGCAGGTTCATGGCAAGAATTCCTTTCATCGTCATACCATCCACCGGGAATGCAGCGAGCACTTCCGCCAGATTCACTTTGCCGTTTACTTTGATATCGACATTCGGTTTGGAAACACCTTCAACCAGACCACTGGCCGAAACGGGATTCTGACCCAGTTTGAGTCCGAAGTTTTTGATGTTGGTTTTCAGCAATTCCAGACTACCCTGCTCGTGAGAAAGCTGCATGTCCAGATTCAGGTTTTCGACGTTCTGCGATAAACCCGGATACTGGATTTTGCCATTGGCAATCCCCATTTTCACATCAAAAGACGGCAATGAGGTGGAATCGTATGTCCCTTTCACCTTTCCTTCAAAACTGAATTTTCCTTCTGCTTTTATGTTGTCAAAATCCTTGGCGTAAAGTGCCGGAATGAGGGAAAGTGCGCCCTTAATATCGGTTTGAGGCGTGGAAAAGGTGAGGTTGAATTCCGGTTTGGCAGCACCCAGGTTCATGTCTCCGGCAAAGGCAAAACGGAAGGCATTGAGCTCTACAAAGTTTTCCCCGAAGCTTCCCTTCATTTCTTTCAGATTCCACTTCAGGTTCATTTCCGATGCGAATTTCCGGTGCATCAGATAATTGGCTGAATCCATTGTCAGACTCAGATCGGCAATGTTGGTTTTGGTTTTCAGGTCCACCACATCCTGGGTGAAGTCGCCTGAACCACTGTGATCCAGTCCGCGGATAGCCGCCATGGTTCCACTGGTGGCATCGAAATAGTCGAGCGAAAGTCCTTTCAGTTCCCAGGATTCAATCTTGATATCGAACTTCGATTCTTCAGACGGTGCCTCCGCCGTTTCGGGTACTGCTGATGGTTTGGTGATGTTGTAATTGGCTCTGCCATCTTCCAGCACAAAAACATGAATGGTGGGCTGATCGAGGGCAATTTTCCCGATTTTTATCTGACCACCACCGATCACGGACAGGAAGTTAATCCCGACTTCAAACGATTTTGCATACACCAGTGTGTCACCTTCGAAAGGCGCTTTGTTGATGATCCCAAAGTTTTTCACCCCAAATGTAAAATCCGGAAAGCTGCTGATGAGCGACAGACTTACATCATCGGGATTGAGCAGGACTTTGGCATCCAGATTTTCATCCAATGCTTTTTTTACTTCCTCGCTGATTTTGTCTTTGAACAAAAAAGGCAGGATCAACAATAATAGCAGAATAACACCCAGGCCAATGGCGAGGATTTTAAAGAACTTTTTCATGGGTAAGCAGTAAAATGAAAGAGAAAAACAGTGGCGGTTTTATCGTTGAAGCATGCCGCTCATGCTCAGTTTCAGGTCAGTTAGTTTACGCTTGGTGTCACGGGCAAAATCGCCTTTCATCATCCAGTCGTAATACGATGGCTCCGCACGAAATACGTCGGTTACCACTTTGCCTTTGTGTTTTCCGAAATTGAAAACCACCAGACCTTTATCGTTGTACACCATCCGGTTGGCAAGGTCAAACTGATTGCCGCGGCTGAGTTTATCAAGCACATCTACGTCGTTCTGAACCGGTACAAACATTAGTCCTTTTTCATCTTTGCGCTCCTGATTTTCGTAACGCTTTACCTGTTCGTTCAGAACCTGAAAGGTAACGAAGGTGTCAAATTCAGCTGAGTGTGCCCGGCCTTCTTCACTCATTTCTTTACCGCAGTAAAATTTGAAAGCTGCAGCCAGATTCCGGGGTTCCATGTAGTGGAAAATTTTCTGTGCATCCACCATTTTCCTTTTGGAGAAATCGAAATCCACCCCAACCCGCATGCATTCTTCCACCAGCATGGGAAGGTCAAATTTCACGGAGTTGTAGCCAGCCAGATCGCAGCCTTCCAGAAAGGCCAGAATTTCAGGAGCCAGTTTTTTGAAAGGCGGACAATCTTTCACATCCTCATCGCTGATGCCATGAATCAGAGTGGTTTCGTACGGAATTTTTATTTCCGGATTGATTCGGAAGGTTTTGGATGAAGTGCTTCCGTCCGGCATCGCCTTCAGCATGGAGATTTCGACAATCCGGTCATTCACAGGATCGATTCCTGTGGTTTCCAGATCGAAAAAAGCCAATGGCTTCTTTAATTTCAGACTATGGTTCATGGTTTTTACTATCGGTTCAGAAGGTTCGAAACAAAGGATGGAATGTCAGTTCCATTAAAGTTGCCGGAGCTCATCAGCAGAAGGACATCCTGCGAATAGGTTTTGGCTGCCAGATCCGCGAACAATGCGGCACTGTCGGTATATACTTTCAGATCGGAACGACCGAATGCGGTTTGCAATTCTTCCGCAGAAATGGGGGCCAGCTTTTTATGCGCTACCACATCCGGATTGAAATACACAATCGCTTCATCGGCTGCTTTCATTGTATGGTCATAGGTCTGGATAAAATCTTTATTCAGACTGCTGAAGGTGTGCAGTTCAAGAACGGCATGAAGTTTCTTACCCGGGAACTGCGTTTTCACGGCCCCTACACTGGCTTCCAGTTTACTGGGTGCGTGGGCAAAATCGCGAAAAATGATGAATCCGTCTTTTTCACCTACTTTTTCCAGACGACGGGAAGCTCCTTCAAATGACTGAATGGCTTCATAAAACACATCATCATGTACGCCCAACTTTCCAAGTAAGGTGCGGGCACCGTTGGCATTGCTCAGATTATGAACCCCGAAAAAACGGACCGGAACTTCTTTGCCTTCGGCCGTGATCATGTACGTGACTCCATTTTTAACGCTGTGTTTTGGCGTTCCGTACTCGAGGACGGTTACGTCTTCCCGCTCTTTCTTACAGATGACACATGTGAGCGCATCTTCATCGTTGTACACGAGGATCCCCGCTTTCGGTGTGGCATCGGCAAAGTGATCGAACTGTCGCACATAACTGTGTTCAGATGGAAATACATTGATGTGATCCCAGGCAATGCCGGTCACCAATCCGATGTGGTGCTGGTAAACCAGAAACTTGGGAATGTGCTGGTCGGGGGAAGACAAATATTCATCACCTTCAATGATGATTACAGGCGCTTCATCGGTCAGACGAACGGTATGCTCAAATCCGGAAACCGGCGCACCCACCAGATAGTCAAACTTTTTACCACTGTATTTCAGCACATGCATTACCATGGCGGTGGTTGTGGTTTTACCGTGACTACCAGCGATTACAACCCTTTGCTTGTTGCGGCTGTGTTCAAAAATCAACTCCGGATAGGAGAGAGTTCTAAGTCCAAGCGATTTGGCTTTCAACAATTCCGGATTGTCCTGCCGGGCATGCATACCAACCACAATGATGTCGAGACCAGGGTGAATTTTGCCATCATCCCAACCTTCTTTTTCCGGAAGGATTCCGGCCTCAGAAAGCCTGGACCGGGATGGTTCAAAAATTTCATCATCGGAACCGGAAACCTCATTTCCGTTGTTCTTCAAAGCAATGGCCAATTGATGCATGGCACCTCCGCCTATGGCGATAAAATGGATCTTCTGGTTTCGGATCGACATGAAGGGTCTTTGTTCGTTTTTAACTATTCGGGCAAAAATAGGTCGTTTTTTGTTTGAAATTGCGGAAAGAAAGCACCTATTCTTCGCAACTTTCAAAAATTGATTTGGGGTGCAAAACGGGGATAAATGGATTTAATTCCTTTTTTTTGTCTGGATATCAAAACATTACCTCATGAAACAGTCCTTTTGGGCATGGTGCCTTTTCCTTTCCATCCCGTCTTTTGCTCAGCCGGTACTTGACAACTCTTATTTTCCCACAATTGGAAAAGCCTTCAGTGGACGAAGTTTTTCCAAGACCTCCCCTCTTCCTCCCATTCAGGAAGGTGCCAACATCACCTGGAATTTTGCCGGACTTGATTCGGTTTACATCACCGACTACAGTTTTGCGTTCCGAAACAAAAATGTAGCAAACACCGATTCCGGCAGCCGGTATCCCAGCGCCACGTCAGCTTATGTTTCGTTTTTTGGGACCGACACCATAGAAAACTTCCACCAGGTAAGCGGTGATGATTTGTTGTATCTGGGCAATAACCTGAAAGGGGCGGATTTTGCCGAGCGATTCACCACTCCTCGTATTGATCTTCGGAAAAATCTGGGATTTGAAGAAACCTTCATTCATCAGTCACAGAGCAAATTCTTCACCACCGGATTTTCGAAATACAGTAAGTACCGCGATACCATCACCTATGCAGGCTATGGAACGCTCATCACACCATTCGCCACCTATGAAAATGTGATTCTGATAAAGAAACTATTCTCCATCGATTTTGCTTTCAATCCGAATGGGCCATACACATTTGGGTATCTGGGAAGAAACTGGCTATGGTATATTCCGGGATATGGATTGCCATACATGAGATATGCTGAAGAAATTAATCTGGAAGTGGAAGATGAAATTATCTACTCCGGGTTCGTTGGCTTTATTCCGGTGGTTGGTAATGTGAAAACCCTGGCGGGCAGAGAATTGAAATTGATTCCGTCCGTGTTGAAGTCAGATCCTTCGCAAACCATCCGGATTTCGGGAATGGAAAACCGGTCAGCCAACATTTTACTGACGGATGCAATGGGCCGGATGGTCCGGAAAACCCAATTAAAGGACGGTATCTTTCAGATTTCCACTCTTTCGCCCGGTGTTTATTCCGTGCGTGTTCAGTCAGAAGAGGGAGCGGCTGTTCTGAAGCTTCTGGTTCAATAGTTACTCAGTTCACTGGCTTCACAATAAAAAGGCCCGCCTGAAAAGCGGACCTTTTTATTTGGTATCGGACAAACCCTTATTGTTTTACAAGCTTTCGGGTCTGCGTTTGTGATCCGCTTTTAACGGAAATGATATAGGCGCCTTTTGGCAAAGATCCGGTCTGAATCCGAAGAATTCCACCCTTGGACATTTGTTCAGAATGCTCATTCCGCATCACTCTTCCTTTCATGTCAATCACTTCAATATCGGCCCTGCGACCTTCCCAGCCACCAGTCCATTGTATTTCCAGAACATCCCGGAACGGATTCGGGGAAATCACCAGCGGTTCCGGCTGAACGCTAACCTGTGTACTCATCACAAGAAAGGCAACTGAGGTATCACTTTTGCAACCATTGGCACTGGTCACGATCACCCTGTAAGAACCCTCCAGATTGGGATTGAACGATGAATCGCTGCCGTTTTGTACAACCGCTCCTTCCAACAGCCATTGATATGTGGATCCTGCTGGTGCACCGATGGCGTAAAGAGCACCATTCAACTGAATTTCGGGTGTGGCAGGTTTTGGATGAAATACGGTATTGAAGAAAGCAGTGTCACTTTTGCAGGATGCAGAATCCAACGAATACACCCAATAATTGCCGGTGGTTGTAATCCCTGAATTCTGCCCGGTGCTTCCATTTGACCAGACGTACTGCAAACCGGTCGGCAGTGCCAAACGGATAGTATCACCTGAACAGGAGCTGGTGTCAGACACAACAGGTTTGTTCGGAAAAGGGTTGATACTAAAGCGGTACGAAGATGACAAATAACTCCAGCATCCAAATGTATTCCGGGTCTGCACCTGAACATTGTAGGTTCCGGTATTACGGAACACAATTCGTCGGGTCGTGTCTCCTGTAGACCATTTATAACCAGCAATGTCGGTTCCGGTCGGAGCCAGCAATACGATGGAGTCTCCGGCACACACTTTCTGAGCCGAAAAAGTTACCGTTGGAGTCGGTGGGCCGCAGCGGATTTTCATCAGCTTTCCGGTATTGTGACGAAGGGCATATACTTCTTTGTTATAATCAATACCAAACGACGCCAGTGAACCGCCGGCAAGCAACATCTGGGAATTCACATATTCTCCGGAACTGTTTTTCTGAAGAGACCATACTTTCTGTGATCCGTAGTCACCATAAATATAGGCTCCTTTGAGTTTATAAAGCTCACTGCCGCGGTAGACGTAACCGCCTGTTATGCTGTTCCCGGAAGATCGTGGATAATCAAAAATGGGTTTCTCATAGTTGCTTGTGTCACAGTTATTGCAGATTGAATAGGAGTTGTCTCCTTCCATAATTTTCCAGCCATAATTGGCTCCGAGCCGGAATGTGTCCACTTCTTCGATTACGTTCTGCCCAACGTCGCCGATCCAGATGGCAGGTCCGTCCGGATCTTTGGTGATTTTCCAGGGGTTGCGCATGCCATAAGAGCCAATTTCCTTTTTCGTATTTCCAGTTGCATTTGCAAATGGATTGTCAGAAGGAATCCGGTAGGCAACAGCGGCTGTATCCGGAACATTCACATCGATCCGGAGAATTTTCCCCAGCAATTCGGCTTTGTTCTGCGCCCGGTTGCCGGGATCTCCACCGCTTCCTCCGTCTCCCATAGCAATGTAGAGGTAACCGTCGTCCCCAAAAATAATCGAACCACCGTTGTGATTGGTGTATGGTTGGTTGATGGACAATAAAACCCGCTCAGAGTTGATATCCAGTTTGTTGGGATTGGTGGAGTCGACTTTAAACCTCGATACCACCGTCCTCAGATTCGGACTTGTGGCTGTGTAATCCACAAACACATAGCCGTTCTGACTGAAATTTGGATGGAATGCCATGCCCAGCAACCCGGTTTCACCCAAACTGGAATACGGCTGCATTTTCTGCCGAAGGTTAATAAAGGTGGAAGTATCGCTTTGGTTCACAATTCCAGAATCTTTGAACATTTTGATCCTTCCGTTTTGCTCCAGCACAAAAATCCTTTTTGTCTGGTCAGGCGATGGTTCCATCCAAACCGGAGAAATAAACTTGAGATTCGGCCATTTGTCCTCCACATAATACTGGGAAAATCCAGGGAGGGAGAACATTAATCCCATTAGCAGGAAGACAGCCGTACGTAGTCTTTCAGTTTTCATATTGAGTTGTTAACGATTGAAGTTGATTGCCATCCCCGGTTGGTCTGTCAGAAACTGACCCCGGTCATAAGCGAGATTGCCATTGACAAAAGTATACAAATTTTTCGCCTGCAAACGGGTGCCATTCAATGGACTCCAACCACA
>DAIOVD010000102.1:0-2005 GCA_036759185.1 Catalimonadaceae bacterium
GAGGTGCGGATGGTTGGGAACAGTGGCGTGGCTTTTTTCAATTCTCAGTTTACCCACAGCCGGTTCAAATGGGTCCTGGATCCTTGCTGGGATTACAACTATTATGATCAGGGCCTTTATTGTTTTGCAAACACGGTTGGTGGCGGGTACTTATTCAGCCACTTTTGGCAACCCACTTTCAATTCAAATGGTTTTACCAATTACGTGGAGTATCTGGATAGCCTGAATGGCAATTATTATTGGCTGGGTTTTCAAAGGAAGGATGTTCTTTTCCTGAAAGATTCAGCACTGGCGGCATGGTATCTACCTCGTGATTCAGTCATTCATTTTACGCATTTTCCAGATACCGTTCAGTTTCAACGTCCATTACCAGCCAATCTGGATACTTTATCGAATCCAGTTGCATTACCAATTGGTGGTACAGCCTACCTCCTTGCCAACCTGGGAAAAGTGTACAAAACGAATGATGGTGCGCAGTCGTGGACAACAACCCAGTACCCGGCTGAATTTGGAGCCATCCGCAAGTTTCATTTTCAAAATGCACAATTGGGTTTTGCGGTTGGGCAGCATATTTCGCGAACAACCGATGGTGGACAAACCTGGACATTAGTGGATACCAATCATTACAATCATTCCAACTGGACATTTCATTTTATCAACGACTCTCTTGGTTTTGCATTTGGCGATACGTTGCTGAAAACTTCGGATGGAGGACTCTCATGGTTCCCGGTTCCGAATGTGCCAGTTTCCAGCAGGGAAGAAGGGTATAGCCAGATGGTTTTCAATGAAGCCGGTGAAGGAATTGTATACAGGATGCCATCTTCTACATTGTACTATTATCATCCAGTGTCAGATTCATGGAACAAAGAAGCGGGACCAGAGTCTTTCTTTTTCAGGTTTACGTATGATCCTTTTGGCCAACGTTGGTTATGTCCAGGCTATTCCGGAGATATGCTTGTACGCACCGGTCAACCATACAACGCCATATCCGAAATGGTGGTAACGGAACGTCAGCTTTGTTTGGGTGATTCACTGCAAATCCAGACCCGTTTCCGGAACATTCAGTCACCCCGCCAAGTCACAATTGAGATGTCAGATGCACAAGGAACTTTTGGCTCCCCGACTATTTTAGGAAGTATTCAGCTTGATTCAACTGATGAGAATGTTCTTCAAAGCCTTGCATTTGCCTTGCCTTCCAGCCTTCAGACGGGAAGCGGCTTTCGGGTAAGACTGGTTGGCGGGATTGAATTTCAGCCTTCTGATGTATATCATCAGTTTCAGATTCTGGCGGTTCCTCAGGCTCAGGCTGGAAACGATCTTGTATTGTGCCAGTACAGCACGGGTAATATTTTCGGAACACCAGCCTACGGAATCTGGATCAGTGATATTTTAAATGTGGACGGTAGTTTGACATCCAGTAACGAGCCAGGTGTTTATCCGGCAGTTTATCAGGTGAATGTTTCGTCTACCTGTTTTAGCAGGGATACCATTCAGATTACGCTGCAAGCCAGTCCGGAACCAGACAGTATCCGGATTCAAAATGGTTTTCTGGTGGGGCATTCGGCAACTGGTTATTTTCTACAATGGATGAAAGACGGGCAGTCTGTCGTCAATGCAAACGACAGCAGTTTGTTGATTCAAGGTCCGGGTGCTTACTGGCTGGAAGTTCGTGGGGGCAATGGCTGTGCATCCCAATCCAACATCGTTTTAATTACAGGCAGGAAAGAAGACCTATCGTCGAATCAGTTATTGGTTTTTCCCAATCCTGCTCAAGGACAGCTTCACGTAGTAACCGCAGAAGGGGGACAATTCATTCTTTACAATGAGCTGGGTGTTATGGTTCGCCAATTCCAACTGGAAGGGGGCGAAGAGAATGTCCTTTCAACAGACGGACTTCCAACAGGTATATACCATCTCAAAGCACAATCGGCCACTGGGGTTCAGATGCGGAAGGTGATGGTTGGCAGGTAGTTTAGTTCAAAGTTCTGAGTTCAAAATTCAAAGA
>DAIOVD010000102.1:2105-10078 GCA_036759185.1 Catalimonadaceae bacterium
CCTGAAAGCCGGTCGTGTAACCAGTCTTCTTCCAGCGTTTTGTGGTTTGTGAGGGAGTCATACAAAATCCGTTTGCCGGTCAGCTTGCTGTCTTTGTCGTATTCCTTTCGCTCTTTCGGTTTCCCGTTCGGGTAGTACTCCACCCAGTTTCCAAACAGATCATCTTTCGGACCGAATCCTTTTTCAAATTCCGGATTGCCGTTTTCATACCATCCTTTCGAACTGACTTTCTTGTCATTTTCGTAGCTGGCCTTTTCCTTCACTTTTCCAGACAAATAGTAATACTCCGCTTCTCCCTGCTTCAAACCCAGTTCCCACAAGACACTGCTTTTCAGCGGACCCTCCGGATAGAAGGTTTTAAATTCTCCATGATATGCACCATCCTGATAGAATCCTTCCAGAATCTTTTTGCCATCCCGTGTGTAACTCGTGAAGCCGCCATTCTTTGTTCCTTTCGTGAGGTGTGATTCGGTGTCCAACTGGCCATTGTCGAAATAGACTTTATAGTTACCAGTCAGAAAACCATTCACATAGTTGGCGTCAATATAAAGTATGCCTGTTGGATAATATTCCCGGCTCGGACCATTGGGTCTTCCTTTCTTATAGGTGAGTTCCTGTTTCACGATGCCGGATCGGTAGTATTCAATGGCCAGCCCTTCTATGGAATCGTTTTCAAATCTTGCTCTGGATTTCAATCCGCCTCCTTTAAACCAGACAATGAGCGAATCATTCAGTTTGTTATTTGCAAATACTGCCTTCTGAAGGAGCTGTCCTGTGGAATCGTAGGCAATCATCTTTCCTTCCTTCTTACCAGCTTTGAACTCCGCTTCCAGACGCATTTTGCCATTTGGAAAGTACTCGGTAAACGGTCCGTCCTTTTTTCCGTCTGCATACTGGCCGGTCATGGCGATTTTTCCGTTGGGATGATAGCTTTTGTATGGACCCACAATCAGGCTGTCGTCCAGGTTGTTGTACGAAAATTCAGCCCGGATTTTTTTGCGGGTCAGGCTGTCGTAGTAGGTTTTGACCGGAATCTGTGCCATGGCTTCCACCGCCCAGAAAAGGACAGGAATCAGAATCAGAAATCTTTTCAGTACAGGCATGCCTTGGATTGTGTTTTTTTGCGTCTCAAAAAACGGTAAGTAAACGCATAAACTTTTAAATGATGGAGTCTGACGTAAGGAAAAACCTGCAATTGATTGAAAGTGACCTCTCCGGTTTTTCTGCCAGACTCCTTCCGGTCTCCAAAACCTTCCCGGTGGAACGAATCCTTCCGGCCTATGAGGCGGGTTACAAAGACTTCGGCGAAAACAAAGTCCAGGAAATTATGGCGAAAAAAGAAGAGCTTCCTTCCGACATTCGCTGGCACCTCATCGGCCACCTGCAATCGAATAAGGTGAAGTACATCGCCCCATTTATCTACATGATTCATTCGGTGGATTCGGAAAAGCTCCTAACTGAAATCAATAAGCAGGCCGAAAAATGCAATCGTGTGATTCCCTGCCTCCTGCAGGTATTTATCGCCACCGAAGAAACCAAATTCGGGTGGAGTCCGGAAGAATTGCTGGCCTGGTATCAATCAGACGGTCCGTCCCGTTTTCCGTTCATTTCCATTCAGGGCCTGATGGGAATGGCGTCCAACTCACCACATGAAGTGCAGGTGAGAAAGGAATTCCGGAGCCTGAAAACCTTATTTGATCAGCTGAAAGCTTATGATTCCCTGCCAAATTCCAAAATGAAGGAATTGTCAATGGGAATGAGCGGCGATTTCCGCATCGCCTGCGAAGAAGGAAGTACGTTGGTCCGCATGGGAACCGCCGTTTTTGGAACCCGATAATTGTAATCCTATGAAAACTCCCAACGAAAAGCGAAGCGAATTACTGGAACTGGTTGCTCAATTTGGTTCACCTCTTTACATATACGACGGCCACATCATCGAAAGGCAGATCAACCGGCTGAAATCCGCTTTTGGTGGATTTGATCACAAAATCCATTATGCGGCCAAAGCATTGAGCAACCTGTCGGTTTTGCGTTTGGTTCGTTTGCTGGGTTGTGGCCTGGATGCCGTTTCGATTCAGGAAGTACATCTTGGTCTTAAGGCTGGATTCTTACCGGATGATATTCTTTTTACACCCAACAATGCGCCCTTTTCGGAAGTGGAAGAGGCCGTCCGTCTTGGCATTCATGTGAACATCGATTCCTTGTCTGCCCTGCGGAAATTCGGACAAAAATTTGGTGACACCTATCCTCTTTTTGTCCGGCTCAATCCCCATATTCTGGCAGGTGGAAATCCGAAAATTCAGACGGGTCACATTGATTCCAAGTTTGGGATTTCCATTTTTCAGTTGCCGGAAGTGGAAGATATTGTCGCGGAGTATAAAATCAAAGTGGAAGGACTGCACGTCCACACCGGTTCCGAATTTCTGGATGCTGGCGTGTTTTTACAGGGCGCCTCGATATTGTATCGGGCTGCGGCTTCGTTTCCGGATATCCGGTATATTGACTTTGGGTCCGGATTCAAGGTGGCCTACAAAGACGGCGATGTGGTCACACCTCTAGAAGAACTTGGGAAGCAGTTGCAGCAGTCGGTGGCCGAGTTTGAGCAGAAGGCGGGCAGGAAAGTCCAGATCTGGTTTGAACCCGGGAAGTTCATTGTGTCGGATTGCGGGAAATTGCTGTGCACGGTGACGACAGTAAAACGGACACCGACTTCCATGTTTCTGGGTGTCGATTCCGGCCTCAATCACCTGATCCGGCCCATGATGTACGATGCCTATCACACGATTGAAAACATCTCAAGAGATGGAGGCAACCATCAGATTTACAATGTGGTGGGGTATATCTGTGAAACCGATACGCTGGGATATGAACGCTCATTGCCTGAAACGAAAGAGGGTGATGTGCTGGCGATTCACAATGCCGGTGCCTATGGATTTTCGATGGCGAGTCAATACAACTCGAGGCCCCGTCCGGCTGAAGTGTTGGAATGGAAAGGGGTGACGTCCCTTATTCGGGAACGGGAAAATCTGGATGACTTGCTGAAAGGGCAGGTGGAGTTCCCTTTCTGACGGTAGATTATTTCCGTCTTCCTCCGAAAATGCTGCTCAGGAAAAAGCTTCCGGATTTCCGGCGTGAAGAGACTTTGGTGCCTTTGGGACAATCTTTCCAATACACTTCCATGTCGTCTTTTTTCCGGTTGCGGGTGGCAGCCATGTTGGGTTTCTGTGCGAAATCGATGACGGCATTGTTGCAGTTTTTCCGGTGAGGCTGAATCGAAACGCCGATGTAGTGTAGTTTGTCAGAAAGGATGTTGGTGGAATATTCTTTCCCATTTTCTCCTTTCTCCATCAGGAAGGAAAGTACAATATCGAGAGGTTCCCCACCTCCCTGGTAATAGTTTTCAGCAACGGTGGTGTTGGATGGAAAATACTGCTGAATCCGTTCTGAAAACGACTTGCCGTCTGAACTGTTGTGGCCAGACTGTCCGGACATTCCCATATCCCTGGCATGAACCAGCGAGGATTTATACAGGGAAAACGCCGGCATTAACGGAAACGTACTTTTATGCTGACGAAGCGTTTTGAGCATCCGGCCAAATTCCGGCGAGCTGGTGTCGGCACCGGAAGGAATGATCACTTCCCGGATAAAAGCCTGTGCATCGTAGCGTGCCAGATTGCAGAGCGCCACCACCAGTTTTTCATCTTCCGAAAGGTAAAATTCTTTGGCCGCTGTGTGAAGGCCGGAGTAGCGGGGAGCATTGAAAATATTCTGAATTCCGACTTTGTTGAAAACGGCTTTGGGAGTCGCTTCTGCGAGGTTTCTGCCTGTTGCCAGGAAGAAGAAAACCACAAGGAGAAACTGACCCGTCAGACGCATACAGCAAGCTTGGTGATGGAATGTTATTAATGCTTTCGGCTTCGGTAAAAGTAACCAACAATTCAAAAGAAAAAATTCAATCTCCCACTTTTTACATACACCGGATCCTTTGTTTGAGATTTGCTTCTGAATAAGACAGCACTGTATGAATGAAGTTTGGTTAATCCGGAATTGTACCCGAGACTACTGGTTGTATTCTATGTGTTCCTATGTGCCTATTTTGGTTTGAATGAGTTTCTTAAAAGAGATTTGCGAATGTTTGAATTGAATGCATCACCACTATAACTGCATTCCGAACTTTTCAGGATACTCTCAGTTCAATTGAGATGATTCGTATTGTTTGTTCCTTTTATAACTTGCCGGCTCAAATGCGGTATTTTATTCTCTCAGTTTGTCTGGCGGCCATGATGGCTTGTTCTTCCGAAACAACAGAAAACAACCAGTCGGATTTACAGGCACGATTTGATTCAGCCTGGAATTCCTCCTCACCGGAACAAATACAACGGATCCGGTCTGGAATTGCCTCTCTTTCGGAGCGAAACGAATTCACCCTGTATTGTCGTGCCTGGGTTTTGTCCCAAAAGGGTGAACCTGCCAAAGCCATCAAAACAGCAGACTCGCTTGTTATGGGCTTTCCAACTTTTGTTCGGGGCTGGTACCTGCGGGCGAATCTAAGAGCTGAAAACAAAGATGTAGAAGGTGCATTGGCCGATTTTGACAAAGCCGTAAAAAAAGATCCACAGTTTTTTGAAGCCTGGATGAACCGTGGAGCAGTGCATTTCAGCAATCAGCATCCAGACCTGGCACTCAAGGATTTTCAATCCGCTCAAAAACTGAAACCAATGCATCCAGATGTATTCCTCAATCTGGCCAATTGCTGGCTGGCTTTGGGCCAGGCCGACAGTGCCTGTGTGTTTCTGGTGAAAGCCGAACAGGCCGGAAATCCAAAAGCAATCGAACTGAGACAAAGGTTTTGTGAAACTCCAGTGAAATGACAAACCCGCAGATCCTGTCTTGTTTGTTTTTATCGCCCGTTCTGGCTATGCTTCTGTGGATGCTGGTTCCGGTAAAAAAGACCTGGATTTCGGTGGTGCCCACTTTGCTAAGCCTCAGTTTTCTTGGTTTTCTGATTATACAGAATCCGGAGCCGATGGCACTTAGTCTCGGAAGTTTTCTTTCCATACCCGGGAATGTGGATTTTACGACAGGATTCCTTTTGAATCCCATCCGCCTTTCACTTTCACTTCTGGCTGTTTTCTTCACCCTGCTGATCCAGATTTATTCCCTGGGCTATCTGAAAAAGGACGATCCGTTCGGGCTCTTTCATTTTCTGATGTCTGTGTTTCAGGCCGCCATGGTCTGGTTGTTTCTGGCCAATAACCTGTTCACTTTGTTTCTGGGTTGGGAGTTGGTGGGACTCTGTTCCTATCTGTTGGTTCAATTCTGGTACGAAAAGCCGGATGTGATTCGTTCTGGCATCAGAGTAATGATGATCAACAAATTCGGGGATGTGTTTTTGCTTTCCGGAATCGGATTACTTATGTCTTTTGGGCTTCACAATGTGGTAGTAAACGAAGTGAATTTTCCTCCAGGCGCCGAAGTTTTTCTTGCCTCACCAACCGGACAGGTTTTGTGTCTGTTTCTAGTGATAGCAGCCTTTGTGAAATCAGCCCAGTTTCCGTTTTCGCTTTGGCTGAAAGAAGCCATGTCGGGACCAACTTCGGTTTCGGCCCTGCTTCATTCGGCTACGATGGTGGTGGCGGGTGTCTGGGTACTCACGTATCTGAGTCCGGTTTTTCCGGAACCCGTGATGTGGATTCTGGTCGCTGGCGGAGGAATCACCCTTTTGCTCAGTAATCTGGCAGCTGTTTTTTCGCTGCATCTGAAGACGACACTGGCCTTTTCTACATTGGCTCAGCTCGGTGTGATGGTGATATCCATCGGGATTTCTCAACCCGACCAAACGCTTCTGCATGTGGGTTCGCATGCCTTTTACAAAGCCGCTCTTTTCCTTTTCTGCGGAATCCTGATGCACCATGCCGAAAGCAAGGGGCTGAAAGGAATGGACTCACAATACATTCCCAATCTGGGTTCGGCATTTGCGAAACAACCGGTTTACCGCTGGGCATTTGTACTTTGCTGTGCTGCACTGGCAGGCTGGCCATTGACATCCGGTTTCATTTCCAAAGAAAACCTCATGCCCGATCCATGGACCGAATCGCTCAAACCTTTGGAATGGCTGGCCTACGGCATTCTGCAAATCGGCAACGGTTTGACGGCCTTCTACAGCATGCGACTCGCATTGTACATTGGTTTTGGAAAACGGGATTCCGGTTCGGCATTGCACATTTCTCCATCCATGGGAATTCCGGTCCTGATCCTGTCGCTCGGAGCGGGTTTCTGGCTCTTCGGACCAAACCCTATAGCATCAACCGGTTGGCTCACAGGATACTGGGGTACTGATGGCAAATGGCTCCATCCCGATGTGGTAATGGTGATGGCCGGAAGTTTTTTCGCCTGGATGATGACCTGGAACAAAGACTGGAAAGTCCTGACGATTCGTCCGTTCTGGCAGCGGTTTCTTCTTGGCTTTTCGCTCACGGAATGGCTGGGAGTCCGCCTCTGGAATTCAGGTTTGCAACTTGCACGACTGAATGTGAAAGCAGAAGACATAATCCTCGAAAAACCTCTGATTGCTGGTAGCAAAATCGTGGTGGTGGCCGGTTATTTCACCACCTTTTTCGACCGCTTTTTTGTGGACGGAACTGTTATTTCACTCTCACAACTGGCCAAAGGAACCGGCAGTTTTCTTTGGGATCACACCCGGCGATATCCGCAATATGTGGTCTGGTTTGCCATCACCGTTTTACTCATCCTTATCTATTTCTCTTACTATTAGAACATGCCGATTTCTGACTATCAAAAGTTTATCACCGATTCGCCATCTCCTGCCCACTTCATTCCTCAGGATGCCAAAATCGAAAGCTGGGAGGACGTTCTTCCATATTTTGAAAACCTGAAGTCACGGACGGTATCCAATGAGGCCGAACTCTGGAACTGGTTCGAAGACCGGTCCGAACTCAACGCATGGCTGGAAGAGGACATGGCGTGGCGATACATCAAAATGACCTGCGACACGCTCGATAAAACGGCTGTCGATCGCTACACATTTTTTGTGGAGCAGATCGATCCGGAGATTTCCCTCTGGCAAAACGAGCTGGATAAATTACTCATCACATTTCCCGGATTCGATACCATTTCATTTCCCGGTTCTGAAATCCTGAAGAAAAATATCCGGAAAGACCTGGAGATTTTCAGAGAAGAAAACATCGCTCTGCAGACCGAAATTCAAACCAAAGCACAGGAATTTGCCGCCATTTCCGGTGCCATGGGCATTGACTGGAAAGGTGCCGAAATCACGATGCCGCAGGCAGGTGTCATTCTGCAATCTACTGACAGAGAAGAGCGGAAGGAAGTGTACGAGAAAATCCAGAACCGTCGTTTTCAGGACGGTGAGAAGTTACAGCATCTGTTCACCGATCTGGTGGCCCTTCGTCATCAGGTAGCAGTGAATGCCGGTTTTGAGAATTTCCGGGACTATATGTTTGTGTCGATGGGCCGGTTTGACTACACGCCGTCCGATTGCAAATCGTTTCACGCAGCGGTGGAAAAAAGAGTGGTTCCGTTGGTGACGAGGCAGATTCAGAAACGGAAAACAAACCTGAAAGTTGAAAATCTCCGTCCGTATGATCTGGCGGTAGAAGAAAACGGTCGGCCCGCACTAAAGGCTTTTGAGGGAGGACAGGATTTGCTGGACAAAGGCAAAGAAGTGTTTCGTCGGTTGGATCCGGTTCTGGGCAATTGCCTGTCGGCCATGGAAGAAAAAGGCCATTTTGATCTGGAATCCCGTAAAGGTAAGGCGCCCGGTGGTTACAACTACCCACTGGATCAGAGCGGATTCCCGTTCATTTTCATGAATGCCAGCAGTACTTTGCGGGATATGGTGACGCTCATGCACGAAGGCGGTCATGCGGTGCACAGTATCGTGACCCGTTTCCTGCCCCTGAGTTTTTTCAAGCATACGTCCTCCGAAGTGG
>DAIOVD010000102.1:10178-14932 GCA_036759185.1 Catalimonadaceae bacterium
ATCGTGACCCGTTTCCTGCCCCTGAGTTTTTTCAAGCATACGTCCTCCGAAGTGGCCGAGCTCGCCAGTATGAGCATGGAGCTGATGTCGATGGATCACTGGGATGTGTACTTTACCAATCCCGAAGACCTGAAGCGGGCCAAGTCCGAGCATCTGGCTCAGGTGATTGATACATTACCATGGGTGGCAACGATTGATGCCTTCCAGCACTGGTTGTACGAAAATCCGACTCATTCAGAAGAGGAGAGAACGGCGGCCTGGCTCCGGATATCCGAACGTTTTGCGAGCGGACTGGTTGATTATTCCGGCTACGAGCATTTCAAGTCCATTGCCTGGCAAAAGCAGTTGCACCTGTTCGAGGTTCCGTTCTATTACATTGAATATGGAATGGCACAACTGGGGGCCATTGCGGTCTGGAGAAACTACAAAGCCAATCCTGAAAAAGCCCTTTCTGATTATCTGAAGGCACTTTCACTCGGCCATACCGTTGGTATCCGGGAAGTGTATGAAGCAGCCGGCATCCGGTTTGATTTCTCCGAATCCTACATCAAAGAACTGATGGATTTTGTGGGAGCGGAGCTGGAGGCGATAGGGGAGTAGTTCAAAGTTCAAAGAGGAAAGTTCAAAGGGGAGGAGGTTTAGTTCAAAGTTCAAAGAGGAAAGTTCAAAGAGGAGGAGGATGGTTCAAAATTCAAAGGAGAAAGTTCAAAGGGATTTTCTGAATCACTGTGTTGTTTCGTGGGACTCAAACTCAGGCTGATTTATACCTGCCAATGAAAAATCGTTCACTAAAATTTGTACATTTGAAATATGAAAACAGTGACTTTGATGGTGCCCGATGATTTTGAACTCGACAATCAGGAAGTAGCCCTTTTGGTCGCAACCCGATTGTACGAAAAAGGCCGGCTTTCATTGGGACAGGCTGCTGATCTGGTGGGTTTGACGAAGACCAGGTTCGCTGAAATTCTGGGAAACTATGACGTTTCTTTATTCAACTATCCGGCATCGGATTTGGCCCGGGATATAGCCAATGCATAAAACGATTATTTCCGATACCAGTTGTTTAATCGTTTTATCAAAAATCGGAGAAATGGATCTCCTGAAAAAGGTTTATGGCTCAATATTCACCACCCAAGACATCGCAAGTGAATTTGGCGATTCCTTACCAGAATGGATAGAAGTCCTTGAAGTGAAAGATCCTTTCAGACAGCAGTTATTGGAATTACAGATTGATAAAGGAGAATCAAGTGCCATTGCTCTGGCTTTGGAGATACCCGGAAGCACGGTAATTTTAGATGACTTCAAAGCAAGGAAAATTGCAATTAAATTGGGTATTCAGGTAACCGGAACTTTAGGTGTCATCATTCGTGCCCGCCAAAAAGGAATCATTTCTTCAATCAAACCGATTCTCGGGAAATTGAAACAAACAAACTTCAGACTTTCTACTGACCTTGAGTCTGAAGCATTGATGATGGCAGGGGAGTAGTTCAAAGTTCAACGTGATTTTCTGAATTCGGGTGTAGATAGTCGAATCCGGACGGAGGAATTTCCCAAAAGAAGTTGGATATCCGGTAACTCCAGCTCCTTTTGGGCGAATCATTATATGTTTTACCGCGGACACTACCACATTTCTTAACTCACCACTTCCTGCTTCTTCTTCAATATAAAAGCCGAAACAACCGACACCACCAGACCCACCGGCAAAATCTCGGTGTAGGTGATCAGGGCAAACATCAAGGGATTCTGGTACATCGCCTTGTAGGGTTCCATTTCAGATTTCTTCCGGGCGATTTCGGCGGCTGTTGCACCAGCCGCTTGTGCCTGTTCGATGGCGTGGGCCATGTATTTCTCCATAAAGTCAGGCATAAAGAAATGATACTCCACCATCCAGGAAACCACATACATCGTAGAGGCAATCATGCTGATGTACAACCCGATGAGAAAGCCCTGGCCAAAAGAAAGAGATCCGGCATTCTGGTCATCCCGCCATTTTTTTGCACCCACAAAAATCAATGAAAATGCAAGAATCATGGTCGCAAAACCGACATACATGTTGCCTTCGAACGAAGCAGTCAGGTAACACCAGGCCATGCTGGAAACCATAAAGATGGAGACGAGGAAACCGGCAATCAGGCCGTAAGTGAGAACGATTTTTTTCATAGGTGTTTTTTGATTTGTGGTGCAAATGTTTGGTTATATGTCGGTTGCGAGGTCATCCTTTCGGGTGATTTTTTATAAATCCGAAACAAATCATCCAAAAGAGTGAGTCTGTTTTTTTATGAAATGATGCCTCGTTTCCGGGCAATGTCAACTGCTTGTGTTCGCCGGCTGGCCTCCAGTTTTTCCAGAATCCGGGCTGTATGCGTTTTGATCGTATTAAGAGACACATGCAGTTTTTCTGCGATTTCCTGGTTGCTCAGTCCCTGGGCCATTTGTTCCAGCACATCGAGTTCCCGTTTGCTCAGTCCTGTCCGTGATATTTCTTCTGCCCGCATGGATTCAGCAAAATCATCCTGAATCGTTGCCTGAATTTCCTTTTCGATGATCACCGTCCGGATTTTGGGTGCCGTCAGTTTTCCGGCCAGCCAGATGCCAAGAGCGGTAAACACCAGAGCGATGAGGCCTGCATAAAGTTCAAAGCTGTGCTGTACCAGGAGAAAGCGGTATTCCAGCCATTTCATACCCAACAAAAGAGCAGCCAGAGCAAAGCCATAGGCAACCAGCGTTCGGTGTCGGTGGGTTTGCAAGTAGCGGAATAGAGGAATGGCCATGCTGCAAGTTTACGCAAGACGCACGAAAGGGCAGTTCAAAATTCAAAGGAGAAAGTTCAAAGGAATTTCCCAAAAGTTACGAGTTGATTCGAGGGATTTCAATCCTGGAGGAACTATTCATAGATTTCTCTGCGATGACCGATGTCGATAACATCCACAATCCGAACCTGATCTTCAATTTCATAAATGATTCTGTAATTCGCCACCCGAATCCGAAAGGCTGGTTGGCCTTTCAATTTCTTTATCCCAAATGGTCTTGGGTTTTGACCCAGATCTAAAATGCTCGATTTAATCTGGCTGTACCAGGGTTCCGGAATCTTTTCAAGCTTTTTCAGGACTTTCTTTTCAATCCGAACCTGATAGCTCATTTAGAAGATTTTTTTTTGTCAATTTGAGCAAAAGCAGTGGTTGCATCAATGAACTCCTGAGGTCCTTTTTTTGCCTTCTTGTATTGCTTTACATCATCCTGTTCTTCGGATTCTGCCAGCAATTGGTTGTACTCTTCAATTGGTAAAACAACAGAGATTTTCTCTCCGGATTGGTTTACTATAAATTGTGGATGCAGTACTGTCATAGTCAATTTGGATCAAAAATAATGGGAATTTCAAAATTCAGGCGAATAAAAAAATGTAATCAAAATCCGTTTATGTGCATCTTGTTTAAGATCTTTTGAAAGTGCCTTTTGTATGTCATGCCTTCGTATTTCCAAATCTGTAACACCTTTTACTGCAACACGATTTTTTGTTTTTTTAATGCTGTTGCAGTGCTTGCAACACGTTTTATTGCAACACGATTTTTTGTTGCATAAATGTGTGTTGCAAATTGATTTCTAACTTTCAATCCCCATCCCCCAAAATCGCAGAAACAATTCCCATTGTCCCCTTTTTTCCGGAAATTCGCGGCCTTAATCGAACCGCATCCATTGGAATTTCAACTCACCTCCGAATACACTCCGGCCGGCGACCAGCCTCAGGCCATTGAGCTTCTGGTCAAAGGCGTCAATAATGGCGATAAATCCCAGACCCTGCTCGGTGCGACGGGAACAGGAAAGACCTTTACAATGGCCAATGTGATAGTTCAAACCCAGAAGCCAACCCTCATTCTCAGTCACAACAAAACCCTGGCCGCCCAGCTTTACGGTGAATTCAAACAGTTTTTTCCACAGAATGCGGTCGAGTATTACGTTTCCTACTACGATTACTACCAGCCGGAAGCCTTCATTCCCAGTTCCGGAACCTACATAGAAAAGGACCTTGCCATCAACGAGGAAATTGAAAAACTGCGTCTGGCCGCTACCTCAGCCCTCATTTCAGGACGGAGAGATGTGGTCGTGATCGCATCGGTTTCCAGTATTTACGGCATCGGAAATCCGGAAGAATTCGGAAAGAACGTCGTCAAAATCACGGTCGGTGACGTTATTTCCCGAAGCACTTTTCTTTATGCCCTGGTCGCCATTCTGTATCACCGCACCGAAGTGGAATTCAAACGCGGTACCTTCCGTGTAAAAGGCGATACAGTCGATGTGTTTCCGGCCTATGCCGACTTTGCCTTCCGTGTCTATTTTTTCGGAGATGAAGTCGAAACCATTCACCGCATCGATCCTGTGACGGGTACCAAAATCGACCAGGAACTGCACATGGTTTTGTATCCGGCCAATTTGTTTGTAACAGGAAAAGACTCTCTCCAACAGGCGATTAAAGAGATTCAGGACGATTTGGTCCAACAGATCAAGTTCTTTGAATTTGAAGGGCGATTACTGGAAGCTCACCGGATCAAGGAACGAACCGAGTTTGATCTTGAGATGATGCGGGAACTGGGATACTGCTCTGGCATTGAGAACTACAGCCGCTATTTTGATCGCCGTGTTCCGGGCACCAGACCCTTCTGCCTGCTCGATTATTTCCCGGACGATTTCCTCATCGTGATTGACGAAAGCCACGTCACCATTCCGCAGATCCGTGCGATGTGGGGAGGTGACAGAAG
>DAIOVD010000103.1:0-14911 GCA_036759185.1 Catalimonadaceae bacterium
TCGGTTCCTTTAATGGTATTTTTAATGGCCAGTGTGTAGCTGGTTCCGGTTAAAAGATCCCCTGTAGGATCGATTGTTACTGTTGCTCCACTGCTGGTTACAGTCAGTGTAGCAGCAGCACCACCAGCTGGTGTCAATGTGAAATCACTGGCTGTTGCGGCATTGATCGCTTTGCTGAACGTAATCACCATGTTTGCAGATACTGATACCTTGTCTGCTGCTGTCGCACCTGCAAGTTCTTTGGTCTCTGACTTGGCAGAACTTACGGTTACACTACTTGGATCATCATCTTTTTTACATGAAGATGTAAACATTGCGCCTGCTAGTAACAGGGTCGAGAGGGAGTATATACCCCAGTTTGACTTTTGCATTTTTAGCTAAATTGGTTGTTTGATTAAAGATTACAATAATAGTTCTTTATTAGGTTTCATCCTAAAATAACAGGCTTACCAGCCTGGATTTTGCGTGATGATTCCCTGAGTGATGTCGATCTCTACCTGAGGAATCGGAAGCCGCTCATTTTTATTTGCTTTAAAGCCCAAAGGTCCGAGAACGGTTACGGCTCTACCTGTACGGATGAGGTCAAAAAACCGGTGACTTTCCATCGCCAGTTCTACTCTTCGCTCATGATAAATGGCATTCCGCAATGCCTCTTTATCACCACCAACAAAATCCGGAAGAATCAGGTTGTCCCCATGCCGGGCTCTTGAGCGAACTTTGTTGAGATACGTCACTGCAAGACCTGGCTGATTGATTTCGTTCAGTGCCTCTGCTGCCATAAGCAACACATCTGCGTATCGGATTAATTTTTTATGGATTCCCCAGGACGGTAATGTGGATGAACCGTTTGCCCAGACTTTCTGGTTATAGGTTTCATATTCGATTACGGCACCATTGGCATCCACAATACTGTCAGGTGTTGTCCCATCTCCCAGTATTGAGACACCATCCAGGACCTCATTTACGAAAATGATGGATTTATCCTTTCTGGGATCTCCAGATTCAAATTCATTCATCAGGTTAACCGAAGGCCTGTTAAAGCCCCAGCCTCTGTTTGGTGATCCGCGAACCCCCTGAGTATTTCCAAATTCATTTCCACCGGCATCGGCATTGTCAATTCCAATGGAACCCACCTCAAACACAGACTCTTTTCCATAATTCCCTTCCGGACGGAAAGCATTACTGAAATCGGCTTCCAGGTCAAACAAATTGCTGTTTACCACCTCACCAGCGGATGTTGCAGCCAGTTGGTAATCGCCAAAAAACAAAGCAGCTCTGGCTCGGAGAGAATACGCTGAAAATTTTGTGGCTCTGCCAATATCATTTCCAGTATACGCAGATGGCAGATTGGCGATGGCAAATTCGAGATCCGGAAGGATGACCGTCCGGTAAATGCTGGTATCCCTTGGCACTTTAACCGGAGGATTGAGACCCGTAATTTTTGGAACCGGCCCAAAAGCTCTGACCAGATCCAGGTAAAACAGTGCCCGAAGAAAATGGGCTTCACCCAGGCACCTGTTCTTTAGAGATGCATCCATTGAAATGGCCGGTACCTTTTCAATAACAGCGTTTGCTCGTCTGACTCCAAGGTATAACGTATTGTACCAGTTGGCGGGTGGTTCTGCTGTTACACCAAACGTGAAGTTGTCAAACGGATTAAGAATACCCTGCTGATCAGATGCATTGGAACCTTTACGTGTGTCATCCGACATGATGTCCAATATCGGATAAAGGCCTTCGTTGAAAAAGGCATTTCGCAATACATTGTAAATGGCGTTCGTTCCAAGTACGGCATCGTTTGATGACTGAAAATAATTCACTTCGGTCAGTTGACCCTGAGGATCAACTTCGAGATATTTCTTACAGGCACTCAGAGAAATAGTTCCGATACAAAGTGCCCCGAAGAGAAGTTGTTTTATGGATGATGATCTCATGGCTGATTAAAATGTTACGTTGATACCTCCTGCTAAAACGGCTGTGACCGGATAAATCCCCAGATCAATTCCGGCACTCAGATCGTCACCACCCACTTCGGGTGAATATCCGGTAAACTTGGTGATGGTCAATAGATTGGTCCCTCTGAAATAAACACTCATTTTCTGGGTCTTCAGTTTTCCACAAATGCTTTCAGGCAGTGAATAACTCAGGGTAACGGTTCGCAAACGGAGAAAAGAACCATCCTGTAAAAGGAAATCAGATGGATTAAAATTATCACCTCCCGCCGTTGCTCTCGGAACAATATTGCTCGGGTTTGTAGTAGTCCAGCGATCTCTGTAGTTGCCTTCATAGTTGGCGATGGCCGGGCGAACTGCTGCTTTTCCGTTATAAATTTTATTCCCGGTTTGTCCTTGAAAATCAAAAGACAGATCAAAATTTTTGAAGGTTGCTCCAGCGTTAAATCCAAATAAAAATTTTGGAATTGGTGAACCAAGAAAAGTCCTGTCCTTACTGAAATCCACTTTTCCATCTCCGTTCAGATCTTTGAAGCGGATATCTCCCGGAACCTGATCAGCATTGATCACAGGCCCAATTGCCACTGCTGTATCGTTCTGAAAAATCCCATTCGTTTGAAATCCGTAAAAGGCTCCGATGGGTTGGCCTGCCTGAGTCCTTGTGACGTTTTGTCCATTCCCTAATCCGCCTCCCACAATAAATTCATCGGCAGCTACTGCAGCACCAAGACTTTTTACCTCATTGTAAACCGTTGTTGCATTGGCTCCCAATCGATATTGTAAACCACCGACTTTGTCACGCCAGTTTAAATTCAGTTCGATACCCCGGTTAAGTACCGTTGCGGCGTTGGTCCGAATCCGTGTAAAAGGTCCGTTTCCAACGTGACCAGGCTGGGCCAGCAGAACAAGAACATCTTCCGTCAATCGATGATAGTAGTCGGCTTCAAATGTTAGTTTATTGGAGAACAGTCCAATTTCAAGACCGGCATCAAACTGTGTTGTTGTTTCCCATTTCAAATTGGTGTTGGAGGTTTGTCCGTAAGTTGCGCCTTGTGTTAAAGTATTAGCTGGCCCAAAAACAGCAGGGCTTCCTGAATTGATTACTGTAACCCGATCGGTGGCATTGATATTCTGGTTTCCAAGTTTACCCCAGCTTGTCCGGATTTTCAGATTGCTTATCGCTTTCACATCTTTCAGAAAGTCTTCCTCACTCAACACCCATCCGAGTGCAACGGAAGGAAACGCGGCGTATTGATTGTTTTTTCCAAAATTGGATGTCCCATCAACCCTGTACGTAGCTGTAAGAAGATACTTTTCAGACATCACATAATTGACCCTTCCGAAGAATGACTGCTTACGAAAAAGTGTTGCATCTTCATTAGATTTGGCTCCGACCACCTGTCCTGCATTGAGATACCATAGGTTCCGGTCATCACGAATGATGTTTTGGGCCGTCACGGAAAGTCCTTCTGATTTATTACTGTAAAATGAAACACCACCCAATGCGTCGATCCGGTGTTTACCGGATTCCAGGTTATAATAGAACAGGTTATCGATGGTCGAATTGTTTTTTGAATACCTGCCTGTTGTGAGATCATTAATCGGATTGCTCTGAGTCGGGCTGACATAATAAACCGGAGAAAAAGTCACCGTTCTGTTTGAGCCCACATCAAATCCATAACTAAATCTGTATTTAAAACCTGCCGGAAGTTTAACCTCAGCAAACACATTTCCTATTCCGGTAAAGTTCTTTTCAAAACTGTTGTTGTAGTCTATGGCGGCAAGTGGATTTCCATATCCATTTACTTCACCATATCCAGAACCCGTATCAATTCTTGCCTGGACAGCCGGAGAGGCTCTGTACAGAGTTCCGATCACATCGGCGGTATTTTGCTTTTTGATTGGGGCAATGGTCAGATTGGTTCCGACTGTGACATATTTGCCAAGCTGCGTTGTGTAATTTGTCCGGAACGAAATTCGCTCATAGTCTGACTTAGGAACGATGCCTTCCTGATGAAAATACCCCAGGCTCATAAAAAAGGAAGAGGTTGCTGTACCGCCGCTGGCCGAAACCTGGTAATTTTTTATACCTGCATTCTTTTTGAAAATCAGGTCCTGCCAGTCTGAATTGGGCAGGGCATCCAGATTGTTGTATGTATTGGGGTTGATTTCATTCACCAATGCACCAAACTCCCGGCTATTTAAAAGGTCAATTTTCTTGCTCACATTCTGAATACCATATTCAGATGAAAAGTTGATCAATACCTTTCCTTCCTTTCCTTTCTTCGTTGTGACCAAAATAACACCATTCGCTCCTTCTACACCAAAAATGGCTGCGGCAGAAGCATCTTTCAGAACCTCCATCGATTCAATATCGTTGCTGTTGATGGAAGAAATATCACTCATAAACACACCATCCACTACATACAAAGGGTTGTTTCCTGAATTGATGGTTCCGACACCCCGGATTCTCACTTTTGGGGCATCTCCAGGCGCTCCTGAATTACTCACTACCTGAACCCCGGCCACTTTTCCCTGAAGTGATTGCATGGCATTATGATTCGGCACTTTGACCAGATCCTCGGATTTCATCCGGCCAACGGAACCGGTTACATCACTTTTCCGTTGCACACCATAACCAACTACCACAACTTCTTTGTTGGTTATGACTTCCTGTTGAAGCACAACATCGATGGTGGTTCGCCCGCCAATCCGGATCCGCTGCTTTGTGTAACCCAGATAACTGAACACAAGAACGGAATCGCTGGCTTCCAGGTTGATCCTGTAAACGCCGCTGATGTCCGTGTAAGCCCCTCTGGATGTGCCTTCCACCTGAACGGCTATGCCAGGAGTACCACCGGGTTCATCGGACAAAGAAACATTTCCCGAAACTGTAAGCGATTGACCCTCAGATAGGAAGTTTATGCAAAGTGAGAATAAGCCCACAATGCATGTGAAGGTAAATTTTTTCAATTGGTTAACGATTAGATGTGCACAATAGTGCAAAGACAGGGAATGAAAAACAAGTACATTTTTTTTCGAATTATGTACAGAATTTTCACATGGTTCACCCCGATGATTTCTCCTATGACTTACTTAAAATAGGCCCCCTCACTTCTAGATGTGCACTTCAATTGTAGCGGTTGTACCATGTCCGGGCTGGCTGTCGATGAAAAAACTGCCACCGACCAGGCCCACTCTTGACCGGATGTTGGCCATTCCGATGCCATCGGATTTTTCCAATGCCTGAGCATCAAACCCGACCCCGTTGTCTTCCACCTGCAAAACGATACTGTCCTCATGGCGGATCAGCTGAATACTGACAAGATTGGCCTGTGCATGTTTAAGAATATTGTTGACCAATTCCTGCAGCACCCGGTAGAGCATCATTTCAATGCCTGGATCCAGACGATCATTTAGACCCACAATTTCAAGCTCTGTCCGGATGGTTCCTCCTGCTCCCAGACGGTGCACAAAATCACGGACTGCCGAAGCCAGACCATTGCGGATCAATGCATTGGCCATCATATCATGAGACACCGACCGTACTTCTTTCACCGCATCATCCACCTGGGCGACGGCATTTTCAAGCAATTCCAATTGCCCATCCTGACCCGATAAAATTCTCGACCGAAGTCCGGCAATGTTCATTTTGGCCGCCGACAATTGCTGACCAAGACCATCGTGCAGTTCCTTGGCGATTCGAACCCTCTCCTTTTCTTCCGCTTCAATAATGGCTTTGGTCCGAAGTTCCTGCTGGGCAAGCCTTTCCGCATTCAGTTGTTCTTTCTGTCGGGACTTTTGACGGTTTCGCAACATCATGAAAACCGAAACTACCGAAATCAGACCCAGAATCAATGCCACTGTCAGCCATTGAAAACGGCCCAGAGAGGTTTCTTTCAGCTCAATTTCCTGACTCAAAATCGTTTTCTGCTGCTCCCTTATATCAATTTCATACTTTGTCTGAATGCTGGACATTTGTTTGGCGACATTGTCCGAAAACTCTGAGCGGAGCGCATTGGTGTACGCATGATAGTAATTGTTGGCTGAATCTACATTCCCAAGTGTAGTGTAAACATCTCCCATTACAACAAATACCTGAGGAAGGTGGAGAGGAAGATTCTGTTTCTGTGAGATACGGATGGCATTCCGGAGCATGGAAAGAGCTTCCGGGTACTTCTTTTTTAATACCAGTTGATTGGCGATATTGGTTGAATACAGAATAATGGAATTGTAATCCGTTGATTTCTCCACTTTGTCCAAAGCCTGCCGGTAATACAGCAAGGCCTTTTCTCTTTGGTTCATTCTGCTGTAAATGAGTCCGATGTTGTTGAGACAGGCGCCTATTTCCAAAGGTTCTTGTCTTTTTTCCGCAATTGTCAACGCTTCTTTCTGTTTCAACAACGCAGCCGGATAATCTTTCCGTTCTTCATCCAGAGAAGACAGATAATTCAAAGATCCCTGCATTCCGAAATCATCGCCCAATTCTTTGTTCAATGCATAGGCTTCTTCCACCACATTTTTCAGGAGAGAATACTGTTTCTGATGATCGTAGATAAAGCACAGGTTGTTGAGGGTATACGCAATGTGTCTTTTGTTGCCCGATTTCCGGAAATGCACCAATGCCTGTAATTGGGAACGTAACGCCCGGTCGAGAGAATCAATTTCGGAATAACAAAGTCCCAGTTTGCTTTGAGATGAACCGATGGCATCCGCATCACCCAATGTCTCCCTTATTTTCAATGCTTTCTGGTGAGACCGGATCGCCAGTAAATACAGCATTTCCTTTTGCTGGGAAATCCCCAGATCGTTGTAGCCCTGGGCAATCCAGCGGGGAAGTTTCTTTTCTTCGGCCAGACGGATCTCTTCTTTAGCAAATCCTTCGGCTTCTTTCAATGAAACAGAAAGGGCTTCCCAGTGCATATCGCTTAGCAATTTCAAACGGACGGTGTCTTCTTTTGCTGTTTTATACAATTGCTTCAGCTCTTCCAGTGACTGAGCATGAACAGACAGCACCCCAATAAAAACTGCGATCATGCACGATACCGTCCGCCGGAAAGTGGTTCCGGATGAAATACTTCTTTTCAGAATCCTTTTCATGATCCGCTTACAGAATCTTTTTCTCAAAGGCGTACTTCATCAGTCCCGCCACCGATTTGGTATTCGTTTTCCGGAATATGTTTTTCCGGTGCGTTTCCACCGTTCGCTCGGAAATGAACAGTTTGTCACCAATCTCAGCATTGCTCAGTTCCTGGCCAATCAGTTTCACGATTTCGGTTTCCCGGGCGGTCAACTGAAAATCGGGTTCCGGACTCACTTCTTCTTTCGGTTGAGCAAATGTCCGGAGCATCTCGGTGCTCACATCATCACTGAAAAACATACCGCCTGATACCAGTTTCTTTAAAGCTGAAACCAGTTCCTCCTGACCGGTATTTTTCAGAATGTAACCCGATACACCGGCTTCCAACGCTTTGGCGATGTGTGTTTTGTCGCCATACATGGAGAGGGCAAGAACCGGAACCGCCGGAAACGACTGTTTCAACTGACGGCACAGTTCGATGCCGGAAAGTCCGGGCATTTCAATGTCGGAAATCACGAGATCCGGCGAGGATTCTGCCATGAGAGACAATACATCCGTTGGCCGTGTCGTAGCAGCCACGACTTCAAACATGTGTTCCATGGCAAGCAAGGCTTTTAGGCCGTCGATGATCATCTGGTGATCGTCGACAATCAGAATTTTGTACTGTTTTATTGCCACTGTTCAAAGATCTGGCTGGAGATCCGGTGGCGAAAGTAAAACCAGAAGACGGGAGATGATTCATCGGGGTAAGAACAAAGGTTTTTTTTCAGTGAAATCTGTCTTGTTGGTGGCTGGTTTTCTTATTCGGTCGCTTCTTTCCTCAATTTCCGCTGGTACTCTTTTACCAGAATGGCACGAAAAATCCGGGCAACAGGAAGATTGAGTCCACAATAAATCTGGCGGCTGTTGAGAATTTTAGCCTTTGGGTAGACATAATAATCCATGCCGAACGTCATCGCACCGACGTGAATGCCCAGTCCGAAATTGTAGAAGACCTGCGTTTTTGCAATTGACTCCTGTCGGAAAACCTTGTTTTTCGAGATGGATTCATAATGCTCTACATCGGCCATTGTGGTATTGTCGCCATAAGAAAAGCTGCCCATATTTGTTTGCCCGTATCCTACAAAGGGTATAATGGCCGTATACGAAGTGGCGGCTCCTGTTTCTTTGGACTGTCCGTAATGTGGTTTGAAATCCGATTTGATGGAACGAACCACCAGATCAATACCCAGCTGACCACCGAATTTTGTTGAGTTTTTGAATGTACCCGAAAGTGTCGGAAACGATGCGCTGTTGTATTTGAACTGTAGCTGTTCCTGTTTTTCAGGGGATTTCACCAGAATATCGCCCGTTTCGGCAAAGGCATTCATCCACCATAAACCATAGCGGAAACCCAGATTCGCTCCGATATTGGTCACCGCCTGAATCTGTTCACTCACAAAATAGCTGGTGGAAATCCGGGGACCGATGTAGGTAAATGGCTTCACATCTTTCACGTGAATCACTTCTTCTTCGTAACGGTGGTTGTAGGTACTTTTTACCCACTGAATCTGTTCTTTCCGGTATTTAATGTAATCCTGGGTCTCTTCAACCTTCTTGTAATAGGTCAGACCTGAATTGACTCTCTCCACCGAAACCAAATCTTTGTAATGTCTTTTTCCGGAAGCTGAAAAATCTCTTGGATTCAGGAGAATCGGCATCGAAGACATGTGCAGCCCCAGGCTTGGATAATGAGAAAACACCGGAATGGCATTTCGTTTGGTAAAGTTTATTCCGGCACCCACACTGTAGGACAAAGTCCCTACAAGTGGGCCCATCTTCACCAGGACGGAAGGTTTCAGGAACATTCCAAACTGTGTGGCCTCTATATCCGGATCCATGCCGCGTTTCCGTTTGTCATCCAATGTATGAATCCCAAATCCGAAACCCAGAGAGGGAACAATTTCCATACTTCGCCGGTACATCATGGGAAACGGAATCTGAAAGCCAAGCTGGATCAGATTTCCTTTGGCCCGGTACACTTTTCCTGAGTCATTCACTTCGGCTGTTCCTCTGAGAAAACTGGCCGACATTAGTCCGCCCATGAACAGAAAGCTGGGGCCGAACCAGGGTTGAGAGGATTTGTACCCATACCGGAGCATAGGTCGGGCAAACTCGGCTCCGGCATAAATCCAGTCTTTCGACAATCGGTTCATATGCCCGTCATACCGGGCTTTGGTGTTGGTACTGTCAGAAGGAGAGGCCCAGACTGGTTTCGGGAAGCAAAAGGTCAGGGCAATAAGCAGAATCAAAATCTGAGAGCGGTTCCGGAGGTTTTGTTGCATTGTATGTCGAGGAATGGACGATACAAAAGTCCGGCTTGATTTCAACCTCTGAAATACCGCACCGACGGCATATTGATGTACGTGCTGGTGGGTATTTGCCAGATTCACCAAAAGCGAAAGAAGAAGGACGGAATCGTAATAAGTCAATTCTACCGGCTGGGTAGATTCTTTTTTAAAATCGCCTTATCTTGCGGCCTCAATTCATTACGAAACAAATTATCTTTCTCTAAATGAGCTACATAGAGCAAATTATCGGCCGCCAGATATTCGATTCCCGCGGCAATCCAACGGTAGAAGTGGATGTGTACACTGAAAATGGTTTCCTGGGAAGAGCGGCTGTTCCATCTGGTGCATCAACCGGTACCCACGAAGCTGTGGAACTTCGCGATGAAGACAAATCTCTTTACATGGGAAAATCCGTTTTCAAGGCGGTAGAAAATGTCAACACCGTTCTGGCAGATGCACTGGAAGGTCTGGATGTGTTTGATCAGAGAGGGATTGATGATTACATGAATGAACTGGATGGCACTGAAAACAAAGGAAAGCTTGGAGCAAATGCCATTCTGGGTGTATCACTTGCCGTCGCCAAAGCGGCAGCACAGGAATCCGGAATGCCGTTGTACCGCTACATCGGTGGTGTAAATGCGCACACTCTTCCGGTTCCGATGATGAACATTCTCAACGGAGGAAGTCATGCCGATAACTCAATCGATTTCCAGGAATTCATGATTATGCCGGTGGGTGCAGAATCGTTTTCAGAAGCCCTTCGCTGGGGATCTGAAATCTTCCACCACCTGAAAAACGTACTGAAAAAAGCAGGTCATTCGACCAACGTAGGAGACGAAGGCGGATTTGCTCCAAACCTGAAATCCAATGTCGAAGCCATCGAAGTGGTTCTTCAGGCCATTGAAAAAGCAGGATACAAACCAGGTGAGCAGGTCATGATCGCCATGGATGCCGCCGCTTCTGAGTTCTACGATCCGGCGACCAAAACCTACCATTTCAAAAAATCAACCGGCGATAAACTGACCAGCAACGAAATGGCCGCGTATTGGGCCGACTGGGCTTCCAAATATCCGATTGCCAGTATCGAGGACGGTATGGCCGAAGACGATTGGGCTGGTTGGGCAGAACTGACCCGTCTTGCTGGTTCCAAAATTCAACTGGTGGGTGACGATTTGTTTGTAACCAACGTAAAACGCCTTCAGCAGGGAATCGATCAGAACATTGCCAACGCCATTCTGGTGAAGGTAAATCAAATTGGTTCATTGTCGGAAACCATCGATGCTGTCGAACTGGCACACCGCAACAAATACAAAAGCATTATGAGCCACCGGAGTGGTGAGACCGAAGATGTGACCATTGCCGATCTCGCTGTGGCACTGAATACCGGTCAGATCAAAACCGGTTCCGCTTCCCGTACCGACAGGATTGCCAAATACAACCAATTGCTTCGTATTGAAGAAGAACTGGGTTCACTGGCATACTATCCAGGTAAAAAATTCTAAGAGGATCCTCTCTAACAAAAAAGCCGCTTCTCACGAGGCGGCTTTTTTTATGCTCTTATGATTATTTAAGGATTCCGGTTTAAAACCCGATCGAAGTCCCAATCGAATAATTTGAACCCTGTTTGCCTGAAGCAGTCATCTGAATGCTGCCGGAAAATCTCCGGTAATATAGAAACCCACCCAGTGATAATATTCCTGTACTGTAGTCCATTTCATCATAATTCAATCCAAACGTACCATACATTCCAAACCGGAATGGTTCCAGATTGACTTCATATTCACTGGTAAAACTGGAATTAAACAAAAGGTGGTTTGATGAATAATTGATAATGTTGGGAGAACTGCGTGCTGCTTCTTTCCGGAAGGTATAAAACGGGCCGTCCTCATAAAACATAGATTGACGAAACCCGATGATTTTAAAATTATCATGTCCCAATGGTACATTGATTTGAATTTCAGATGTGGCGGATGCGCCCCAGAATTCTTTCCTTCCATAAGTCGGATCCCAGGCCTTCGGATAGTAGTCCCCATAATACCCTCCGACCCCACCTGCGAACGAAAAGTTTTTTCTGCTTAAAGCAAAGTGATAATTGGCGGTGCCAAATCTGGATTCTTCATCATGCTGATACCCTTCTTTGAAATTGTGGTGGAATCCGGCTGAAACGTAGTGTTTGGACCGGCTGGAATCTGAATGAAGGGGTTTTGCCTGGTACCGCGATTCTCCACCCAGCATTCCGGGACCGTAATAAAGAGTTTGGGTGCAGGATTGAACGATGAACGCTACTCCGAGCAGAAGGCATACCTGTATGCCAGTAAAGGGATTGATCGTTGATTTCATGGTTATAGAATAGAATTCAATTTTATGATGTCAGTTTTATATCTCCAAAATTTTTTTTCGGTTCAATCGGCTGAATTCTGAGTTTTACAAAAAATCTGGTCCAATGATCCTGCCGCTGTCTTTTTTTCAAAATCCCGACGTAGTCTCTCTGGCCAGAGAACTGATCGGTAAAGTGTTGGTCACCGAATCAGAAGGCATACGGACGTCTGGCATCATCGTAGAAACCGAAGCCTACCGTGGTTCCGATGACCGGGCATGCCATGCGTATAACTACAGGCGCACAGCCAGAACGGAAACCATGTTCAAACAAGGCGGGCATGCGTACGTCTATTTATGTTATGGCATTCATCCGCTTTTCAATATTGTAGCCAATTCTGAAGGAGAACCCGATGCGGTCCTGATCCGGGCTGTTCAACCATCGGACGGTATCGACCGGATACGGGACCGAAGACAAGGAATTAAAGATGCAAAGCTGGCGTCAGGTCCCGGTTGTGTCACCAAAGCCCTGGGCATCGACCGGCAGCAGAATGGCAAGCTCCTGATTCCGTCTGAAGGAATCTGGCTGGAAGAAAACAGAGGGTTACTGAAAGAATTTACCATTGAAACACGCACCAGGATTGGAGTAGATTATGCGGGAGAAGACGCTCAAAGACTTTGGCGGTTTATCATTTCGGGAAATCCATTTGTTTCCAAACCCTGAATTGTATTCATCCTCAAGAACGGGATTCTGGAAATTGATCCGGTTAATTCACTCTGGATCAAAAGACAACTCCATTTTTGATTCCATTTCCCAAACGGAATTTGAAATTTTCCTGAATTCTGGCTGTACAATTCTCATTTTCATTTGGCATATGCGGTCCGGAAATGGCATTTTTGCGGTCCTTTTTTTAGCCACAACCTTTCCAACCTATGTCTGAACCCATAAAAATTCTGATCCACGGAGGTGCCGGAACCATCCTGCCTTCTGCTATGACGCCTGAGCTGGAAACTCAGTATAAGAACGGACTCTCCCAGGCTCTCACTGCCGGATACAAAGTATTAAAGGACGGAGGTCCTTCGCTTTTAGCGGTCGAAACTGCGGTAAAAGTACTGGAAGACAATCCCCTTTTCAATGCAGGGAAAGGATCTGTGTTCACCCACGACAAGCGCCACGAAATGGATGCCTCCATCATGGATGGTAAAACATTGAAAGCGGGTGCCGTTGCAGGTGTCACCAATATTAAAAATCCGGTGAATCTGGCGCTCAAAGTGATGCGGGAATCGGAAAACGTTTTGCTGACCGGAGAAGGGGCGGAGAAATTTGCGGCAGCCCATGGCGTGAAGCAGGTGGAGTCGTCTTATTTCTACAGCGAATTCCGGTATCAGCAATTGATGTC
The DNA here is from genome assembly GCA_036759185.1 of Catalimonadaceae bacterium. GTDB lineage: Bacteria > Bacteroidota > Bacteroidia > Cytophagales > Flexibacteraceae > CAMDMI01. The sequence continues at coordinate 13,079 of DAIOVD010000103.1, forward strand.
CATCATCGATACCCACAAAGCCCAGCTCGATCACAATGTGAAAGTGGCAGTGGGTGAAGACAATAAAAAATTCGGGACCGTCGGAGCAGTAGCTCTGGACAAAGACGGCAACCTGGCGGCAGCAACCTCAACCGGTGGACTCACCAACAAAAAATTCGGTCGTGTCGGTGATTCTCCCATCATCGGAGCTGGAACCTACGCAAACAATGAAACCTGCGCTGTGTCGGCGACGGGTCAGGGCGAAACTTTCATTCGGTATGTTGTAGCCTACGACATTTCCTGCCTGATGGCATACAAAGGACTCTCTCTGGCGGATGCCTGCCGGGAAGTGATTTCAAAAATCGACAAAGCCGATCCGGAATGCGGGGGAGTGATTGCCCTGGATGCCCGGGGGAATTTTGCGTTTGAATTCAACACACCGGGCATGTACAGGGGCCTGATGCAGGAAGAAGGAAATCCGGAGAGCTGGATTTACAGGTAGGAGTATCAAAAAAACTAATAATGAAGCTAAAACTCCTAATAATTCTGATTTTGGCTTTGCCATGCAAATCCTATTCTCAGTTACCTTCTGAGGCTAACAACTTTTTATATGCCAAAGAATTTAGCAAAGAAATCGCACTTTTTAACACCAAGAGCTTTCTTTTCAGAGACGTCCTTGGTATCAGCTCGGATATTGTACAATTTGAAGTAATTCCTTTGGCGGCTTCAAACTCTGGTGAGTTAACCACTCTTTTGTATCGTTGTGAGTCAAAGAACAAAGAAGGTTTGGTTCTTGGGTTTTATGGTAATTACTGGAACAAGTTTGGTGCAGTTTATCAAGGATTCAGTTTTAAGAATCTTGAGAAAGAAAAAGCAATTGAGTTCCTGAATAGAATCCAGTCTGCCATGGATGATAACGAGAAATTTCTTTTTCAGGAGGCAGACAATAATAATATCTATTTCAGGTACGATGATATTGATGTGTTAATCTGCTATTCGTATCAAAACTACATAATCAGATTGTTTTGGAATGGCTTTGACAGCACATGGGAAAGAACAGCTTTTAACAGATCCAAGAGGAGATTCGAAAGGAAAATGAAGTAGCTCCCCCTTTTAAGGAAAACAGGTTCTTTGGCACTAATCCAGAAATACGGATAATTCCTACAACTGTGTCATTTTTTCTACCTTCTCGAAAAGTTGAAACATAAGTCGTCCAGTTGTTGCTGTTTCACTTTTCTTCGTATTGTTGAATTATGAAACGGAAACGAGAACACAAAAAGATAAAAGAGGTCAAAACACCGCCAAATCAAGAGCTCCGGGTTTCATTGGGTCTCACGCAAAAGCAGATGGCACATCTAATGGGATTGGAACGGGCTTCCATTTCGATGTACGAATCGGGATTGCGACATTTGCCCACGGCTGTTTCCCGACGCTTTCATGACATCTACCAGTTTCTGGAAGCCCTTTCGGAAATACCCATGCCTCAACCTCCGGAATCTGATTTAAACATAGCTTTACAAATATTGGATGATCTTCTGAGCAAACACGGAGATATGAGGATCATTCTGAACCGTAAGAAAAAAGAAGCGGATCTGGCCTTTGAAAAAAGCAAGAGGTTATGGCTGGTACTCGAGAATTGGGAAACGATTCAGCATTCTGAGTTGCCAATTGAATATGATCAGGAAAACTTTGATGCACTTGTAAGTCTTTCAGGCCCAAGGAATTTTCTTATGATCTGGAATACAATCCTAAAAATTAATCTTGCCATTGCCCGAAATGAGAGCACGATCACTACGCTCGAAGAAGAAAAACTAAAGCTCATCAAACTCAATCCCCCTCCTGCCAATAGTTAGT
>DAIOVD010000104.1:0-14803 GCA_036759185.1 Catalimonadaceae bacterium
AATTTGGAGGTTTCAATATCCTAGAATACAGGATTTACAACAAGCTTTAGCATGGGTCCAGACAGCAACTTACTTCTTCAACCTTAGCAGATTCTCCAGATAACGTGCCGCAAGAACACTTCTATGGAGATTGACTTTGGCATATTCATAACCGTTCATTCCCATCTGCTTCATTTCCTCTTTATGAGCCAGTGCCCAGCGCACTTTTTCTGCAAACTCAGGTGCATTTTCTGGTTCCACATAAATACCTGCTTTTGCGGTTTCCACCAGTTCCCGGGAAATTCCGTCAATGAGCATAAAGATGGGCGTCTGGCAACCCATGTAGTCAAAGGTTTTGTTGGAATAAATGGTTTTGAATGTGTCCACTTTCTTCAAAGCCGAACAACCGGCATCGGCCGAAATAATGTACTCATACACTTTCTCCTTGTTCACCGGATCGATGAATTCCAGGTTGTTGAGCTGCATGGAAGTTGCCATTTGTTTCAGGGCATTTTTTCTCATTCCATCGCCAATCAACGCGAAATGAACCGGTTCGTCTTTCAAAAGGGCAGCTGCTTCCAGAATCTGTTCCAGATGATTGGCCACGCCGTGCGCACCCACATACACAATCACAAACTTTCCTTCCCAACCCAGTTCCTTCCGGAAGGCTAGTTTGTCCACTTTATTTAATAGGTGATCCGACAAACTGAAATCCGCCGCATTCGGAATCATGATCACTTTACCTGGTGGAACACCCTTTTTTTCAATCAGTGTTTTTTCAAATGCAGGTGTGAGTACGTTGATCATCGATGCATTCTGATACATGGTTTTCTCAAACCAATAAGCAGCCTTGATCAGGAAGCCACTGGTTAGCACGCCGGTATCGATCGCTGATTCCGGCCACAGATCTCTCACCTCAAAAACAAGGGGAATTCCTTTCAGCTTGCTCACAACCAGTCCGGTAATTCCGACAAAGAGGGGAGGAGAAGTGACCAATACCAAATCAAATGGACCTTTCACCTTGAAAAAGGCTCCCAGAAGACTTGAAAATACAAATGAAAAATAGCCCCAGAGCCTGCCCAGAAAGTTGACGTTGTAACTCTCCGAAACATGGCAGCGAAGGACTTCGATGTTGGGTTCATAGTTTTCCTTATGAAAAAACAGGCCTTTGTACCGTGGATATTTTTTCGACGCATTGGCGTGAATCATACCGGCAATCACGGTTACCTGGTGCCCTTCGGCTGCCCATATTTTGGTCATTTCATTAAAGCGGGATCCTCCGGCGTCCTGTTTTTCAAGGTAGTATTGGTGTATCAGTAAAATGCGCATTCCCTGGTTAGTGCGATATGATGGAAATCTGTGTTGTTATTTTTGTTGATTGACTGGTAAAAACCCAGTATTCTGCCTTTTCCTTTGTGCCATATAATCCCGAATACCATCCGGGCTGAACATCAGGTTCAATGGAAGACCCTGTTTGATCGGTCACCACTATGTTGAACTTTTGACTGAATCCTGGCGATGGGTGCCAGATGACATCGACGGACTCGCCTTTGAGGCCGGTTATTTCATCGGTAATGGTCCAGTTGGCTTTTCCTCTCACTTTGTGAACCGTTCGTTTGTGGTGAATTCCTTTCCTGATTTGCCGGAACGCCTCGATTTCTCCGGAAAGAGTCCAACCGTTTTCATCTTCTCTGGCTGAAAGCCCAATGGATTGGCTCCATTTCATCCACACAAACCGGGGACCTTTCACCATTTGGTCCTGTGAATCAACCATCACGGTATTGTGTGATCGGGTCCCAAAGAAAAACCGGATGTCCTCTTCACCTGCATTGTACTTGTACGAACCCGCATCACGAAGAATGTTCTCTCCTTCAAACCATAGGTCCACATGATGGTTGTCGGCCTGGCTGGGTCTGTCCTTATGGGTACCACTTCTGAAAAATGTGAGGGTTTCCTTTTCCTTTATTCCGGCGAATCCCCCGCTTCCAAACACCTGCAGTTTTTCCGGAATGGAGGCGATTTCAGGAAGCACTGCCTTTTGCGGATACCCAAACCAGCGGGCCTCTTCTGTATTAACAGAGCCAGGAATATCCTGTCCGTATAGTGCTGCATGAAGTGCGTTCAGCTGGCTGGAATAATTGCGGTAAGGCAGATCGGTAAACTGAAAAAACAGGGCACCATCATTGGCTCCGTAGTTTGGAAGCTGGCCCGAAACCGGATCCTGAAAGAACTGCAGAAAACGAAGTGTTTTGTCTGCTCTCTGGTACACAACGGGTTTAAAGTTTTCTCCTTGTTTCTCTGAAAATCGAATGGCCAGTGTAAGCAATTGAACAACCACTCTGTGATAATTCATAGAAAACTGGAGGTATGAACCATCCGGGTAAATCTGATAGGCGATTTCTTCTTCAAACCAGGCCTTTCCTTTCGACTTCCATTTTGAAGCACCCGGTGCGTTCGGAAACATGGTTCCGAAAACGAACAAAGCCAGTGTTTCCGTAATGGCATGGTTGTTCCGCACGGCAATCCGGGAAAATTCAATGTTCTCCCACACATGGTGCATCTGCCAGTACATATTATAGTAGTAGCGGGACCATCGCTCGTCCGTCAGGCCGGGCTTATTCTTATAAAACTGAAGAGCTCCGAGCCAGTTGAAAACCCGAAGGCTGATTTCCTGACTGCAGCGGTAGTTGGGTCCGCAATTGATCGGGTTCATCCGGATCCAGCTGTCCATTTCAGAGAATACCCATTCACTGTGGTCCTCATTGAAATGATGATCGTATCGTAAAATGGTATGCAGGTAGCTGAACCGGGATTTCTCCCATACATATTTAATATCTCCCGCTTCCGGGCTCATATCCGGAATCTTCGTCCAATGCAATTGGTTATTATACCGGTAACCGGATTCGGGATGGATAATCCAGTCTTCGTCCTTGCGGAAGGTGTGAGAAATGGAATTGAAAAGGAGCAGGGTCCCGTCCAGTATCAGCTCCGCCTTTTTTTTCAGTTCCGGTATGTCTGATTTGTTTAAGCTGAAAGCTCCCGATTCCGGCCAGACCCAGCTTTCCAGTAACTGGCGGCCTTCGGACAAGGAAGGAGAACCAATTTTGGATGGATTCGTTGGGAATCGATTTGCCAGCATGCCGGTTTTCTTTTCCAGCTCATGCCGGACCCGGAACCACATGTAGCGGTTGCCCATGTTTTTCCAGATTTCAATTCCCAGACTTATTTTTTGAAAAATACCCAAGTGTAAAGCTGTACCGAATGAAAAGATTGATCGTGCCGCAAAGGTAGAATTTCATGTTGTAAATTCGGGTTCCGGCCAAAGATGATTCGTAAAATCCAGTAAAATGGCTCTCTGTTTCTCATTTCGTCAATCTAAGTCGTGGAAAAGTACAAATTCCGAATTTATACAGTTGCCTATGGATGTTACAAAATTCACCGGTTGTTCTAGGATATAAGGAGAATGGAATTGGAAAAGAAAAGGAAACTGTCCAATAATTCTCTGCAAAACCATAGTGTTATTTTTTTAATGGTATTATTCTGAGGTAAAATTTGACTTCTGTTTTTGGCTTGATTTAGCTCTATAAGTTTGTAACAACAACTAAATCAAACAAGTAAATGACAAAAGCCACTCTATTTGCAGTGTTCTTAATGTTGACCTCTTCGGCTTTCTGCCAAAAAGAGTCAGCTCAAATTAAGAGCCGTTTTTCATCAACAGAACCAATCGAACGACTCTCCAGTGAATTAAATCTATTCTCCGCCAAGGCAGAAAAACGGAAAGACAAAGCCATCTCAATTGGTGTGAATCAACAGGTGATTTCCTGGGTTTGGGAAAAAGAGCCTGCTGCTTTTACACTTCAGATTCCATTACCGGAAGGCGGAAAGCAAAAGCTGGACTTTGTGAAATCCAAAGTACTGACAGACGACTTTGCTGTAACCACTTCCGATGGCCGTAAAATGTATGGCAAAGAATACCAGGGCCTGCACTATCAGGTGAAGCCAGGAACCGATGTTAAAGTGGGGGGTATCAGTTTTCGGGAAGACGGCGTAATGGCCATGTTCTCCACGGCGTATGGCAACTACAACTTAGGAGAAATGAGCACTGGGAAAGGTGACTATGTGGTTTCGAATGACAAAGACATCGAGAAGCCCAATTGGTCCTGTGGTTCCGAATTGCTGGAGCCTGAAGTTGATCATTCAGCTTCTCCTAAAACAACCGATAAAGCAGCTACACAAATATGTAAAACTGTACGAGTCTACTTTGAATCCGATTACGACCTGTACGTGCGGGCAGGAAGCAGTCTCTCGACAGCCTCAACATTTGTTACCGGCCTTTTCAATATAGTTGCTCAGGTATATCAGAATGAAGGCATCACCGTTCAGATGAGTGGAATTTATCAGTGGACTACTACTGATCCATACAAAGCTTTAACCAACGCAACCAGCATCCTGTATGATTTTGCGACGAACCGTCCGCCAGCAAGCATCAATGGTGACATTACGCACCTGATTTCTGCCCGGAGTACAGGTTTGGGAGGAATCGGTTACGTTGGGGTTTTCTGCAATCCCAGTGTCCGTCATGCTTTTTCCAGCATCTATTATCAGTACTCCGCACTTCCTACTTACTCCTGGTCGGTGTACTGTGTGAGCCATGAAATGGGACATAATTTTGGTTCCCGCCATACGCACTGGTGTGGTTGGTCGCTTCCAAATGGCACCACAGGAAGAATTGATTCCTGTTATGCCGGTGAAGGAACCTGCGGATCAACCACCAGACCAAGGACAGGAACCGTTATGAGTTACTGCCATGTTACATCAGGTGGAATCAATTTTAACCTTGGGTTTGGAACCTTGCCAGGGAAAGCCATCCGGGATGGTCTCAACGCAGCTACCTGTATATCCAGCTCCGGTTGCATCGGAACTGCCAGCCTGAAAGTGGACAGTGCCACAAACCAGAACAACAGCTATCTGCTTACACTCACCATTCCAGCCAACCATAATGCCACATCATGGTCCGTTCTGGAAGGTACAACAGTGGTTCAATCCGGATCTCTGGCGAATCAAAATGCGTTTTCATTGAGCATAACCATCAGCGGTAAACCAAACGGATCGTTTGCATACACAGCAAAGCTTGCATCCGGAACCGGTACTTCCACCAGTCCGGTTGTGAATGTGACCGTTGCCGTTCCAACCATCGTTATCAATTCCGGAATCTGTACAGCCACTGGTTTACAAGCCTGGTTTGATGCAACTAACAAAGTGAATTTTAAATTTGGACTCAGCCAGACATGCAACACGTACAATGTTCAAATGTGCCGGTACAATTATCAGAACCCGGCCGTTCCACCACCAGCAGGAGCAACTCCGGCTGCCTGTGGTGTACGAAACAACATGGCCTCATATGTGCCTACAACGGCTGAGCGGGCAGCAAACTTAATCCAACGTGTAGCCAGTCCTCAACCTTCCAGTGCGATTACGCCGGGAATGGGTAGTTATTGGTACAGCATTGATGTCCTCTGTTCCGGAACCGGTTGCACCACAACCAACCGGACAAGGACCTACATTTTTGTCCCAGGAATTTAGATTGAATGATTAACTAAACCACACAGACCAGCTTATGAGATTCTTGTAAGCTGGTTTTTTTGCATTTAAGGGCAATTGCAATCAGGACAAGTTTTGAAATTTCCATTGTTAACCGGTCAGAATTAAGCAGAACGTGCAGTCTGATTTCCGGAATCAGGTGAAATGGCGTTCCTTTGGCCTTCCTATACCACCACAGAACATTTGAAGACCCATGCGGATTTTAGATTCCGATCAAAGTAAAGCAGCTGATCAGTACACCATCTCATCGCAGAATATCACCTCGCTTGAATTAATGGAAAGAGCCAGTCAGGCCTTTGCCAGGGCAGTGGAAATAAAATATCCGGATCTCACATCCGGTATTATTATTTGCGGACCAGGAAACAATGGCGGAGACGGACTGGCACTGGCCAGAATTCTCTCTGAAAGCAAATCCATCACCGTATTTCTTCCGGATGACTGCCACAAATTCACTCCTGATGCACAGGCAAATCTCTCCCGGTTGCCAGACTCCGTTTCCGTTCTTCGTGGTGATCACCTGAAGCTTAAGGAAATTCTGCATCAATATGACTGGCTCTGTGATGCGTTGTTTGGGTCCGGACTAAACCGTCCTTTGGAAGGTGAAATGGCGGATCTCGTAAAAACCATGAATTCGTTTAACGGTGCACGGGTTTCCATTGATGTGCCGTCCGGGCTGCTTCTTAGAATGACGGCATCGTCGGTTGCTTTTAAAGCGGATTGGGTCGGGACGTTCCATTCTCCCAAGCTTCCGTTTTTCTTTCCGTCCCATTTCTCGTATGTGCCTGAGTTTACGGTTATCGATATTGGTCTCTCAATGCCAGAATCCACTCCGAATGAAATTGAATTTCTGGAACGATCACAGGTTGCAGCCATTTGGAAAAAACGGAAACGGTTTTCCCACAAAGGAACATTTGGTCACGGGCTAATTATGGCAGGCTCAGAAGGAAAAATGGGAGCCGCCATTCTCGCAACAAAAGCAATGCTTCGGTCCGGAGTTGGACTGGCGACCGTGTTTACACCAAAAGGAGGGAGGGAGATTTTGCAGATTTCGGTTCCTGAAGCGATGCATCTCGCCGATCCCGAAAAGCACTTTCTCAGTACGGTCCCTCCTTTGGGATCCTATGTTTCCATAGGGATTGGTCCTGGAATCGGGACCGCACCAGCTACGGCAGATGTTCTGAAAAAAGTCCTCGAGCGGGTGGTTCATCCGTTTGTTCTGGATGCCGATGCCTTGAATATCATCAGTGAAAACAAATCGCTTCTGTCCAAAATTCATCATCATTCCATCTTCACACCGCATCCGAAGGAATTTGAACGCCTGGCAGGAAAATCGGCATCTGATTATGATGTATTTCTTAAAGCCAGAGAATTTGCCCGGAATCATTCTGTGATGCTGGTGTTGAAAGGCGCCTACACGCTGATCTGCAGTCCGGAAGGAAAGGCATGGTTCAATTCCACAGGTAATCCCGGCATGGGAACAGCGGGCAGCGGAGACGTGCTCACCGGATTGTTAACCGGACTTCTTACTCAAGGCTATTCCCCGGAGCAGGCATGTCTTCTGGGTGTGTACCTGCATGGATTGGCAGGTGACCTTGCTGCAGCGAAGCTTGGTGAAAATGCTTTGATTGCCGGCGACCTTATAAACGAGTTTTCATCCGCTTTTCTGGAACTGGAAAAACAAAATCGGCTGTTTAAACCTTTGTCATAATAATCGTTCAGATGAAGATTTCCCGGAAAAAGGATGAATACATTTCTCAATCTTACGTTTCAATTCAACGAACGGAAACACGCGTTTCGGTTTTCACCGGAATGAATGGTAAACTTGTTCATCCAAATGACCGGACAATTTGGTTTTCTGATTTGCAGCTCAACTACATAAATTAATGAGGGTCTATATTCTGGCTCTTTTTTGCCTCTTACTCACGCTGATGAACAGCTCCTGTGCTGTTCATTCCCTGTGCCCGATTCCAGGGTGCCAGGTGAGGTTGTTGCATGCACATAACGGGGTTACTTTCAGAGGACAACCCTGGTGGAAACCAAAAAAACAAAACCCAAAAGTCGGCCAGCATTATGTGTACACCAAGGATAAGAACCTGATCAAAAAGGAATACTGGTGGAACCGGAAGAAGAAGAAGGAGGAAGAGAAGAAAACCTCGCATCTGGCTGGTATCAAAGCACGTGATCCGAGCAAAAGAAACCGGGACAAAAACCTTGAAGTAGAGGAGCCTGAAGAAGATAAAGAAGAAAAAGAAGGCTATTAGTCTACGTTTCTTCCGAATAAAGCACAAAAGCGATTAATTTGCGGCCTTTCAAGAATTGATTCTAACGGAATGGCCGAAAACGAAAATATCATCCCCATCAACATAGAGGAGGAAATGCGGACTGCGTACATCGATTATTCGATGTCTGTAATCGTAAGCCGTGCACTTCCTGACGTCCGTGACGGACTGAAACCTGTTCACCGACGGGTTCTGTACAGTATGGACGAACTGGGGGTAAATTATAACAAACCTCATAAAAAATCTGCCCGTATCGTGGGCGAGTGCCTTGGGAAGTTTCACCCTCATGGCGACAGTTCAGTGTACGATACCATGGTCCGGATGGCCCAGCCCTGGTCGCTTCGGTACCCATTGGTCGACGGACAAGGTAACTTTGGTTCAATCGATGGAGATGAACCGGCAGCGATGCGTTATACCGAGGCCCGCCTGAAAAGAATGGCCGAAGAGCTTCTGGCTGATATCCAGAAAAACACCGTCCGCTTCCAGCCAAACTTTGATGACTCGCTGGAAGAGCCGACTGTCCTTCCTGCCAAATTCCCAAACCTGATTGTAAACGGTTCCTCCGGAATTGCCGTAGGTATGGCCACCAATATGGCTCCGCACAATCTGGGCGAGGTGATCGACGGCATCAAAGCCTATATCGACAACAAAGACATTACCATTCAGGAACTTTGCAAGTATATTAAAGGACCTGATTTTCCAACGGGCGGCACCATTTATGGCTACACCGGCATCCGGAATGCACTTGAAACCGGAAGGGGACGGGTTGTGATCCGGGCCAATCATCGGTTTGAGACATCCAAAACCGGAAGGGAGCAGGTTATTTTCTACGACATTCCGTATCAGGTGAACAAAGCCACCATGATCGAGCGGATCGGGGATATGATCAACGAGAAAATTCTCGAAGGCATTTCCGATGTGCGGGATGAATCGGATCGCGATGGCATCCGGATGGTATTCGATCTGAAGAAAGATGCCAATTCACAGGTGGTGGTCAACACACTTTATAAATTGACGGCTCTTCAGACTTCGTTCAGCGTAAACAACGTGGCTCTTGTAAAAGGCAAGCCAATGACGCTGAATATGAAGGATATGATTCTCTACTTTGTGGAGCACCGTCATGAAGTGGTCATCAAAAGGACCGAATACGATCTGAATGAAGCAGAGAAGCGGGCTCACATTCTCGAAGGCTATCTGATTGCTCTCGATAATCTTGATGCCGTCATTTCCCTGATCCGTAGTTCAGTGGATCCGGAAGAAGCCCGTAACGGTTTGATTTCGCAGTTTGGTATGTCTGAAATCCAGGCCAAAGCCGTTCTGGAAATGAGACTTCAGCGGTTAACCGGACTTGAAAGGGACAAGATCATTGAAGAATACAAAGAAATTCAGGCTTTGATCGCCCGGTTGAAAGAGATTCTGGGAGATGAAAGCATTCGTATGCAGATCATCAAAGACGAGTTGGATGAAATGAAAGACCGTTACGGTGATGAACGCAGAACCGAAATCGTTCACGCATCCGACGATCTGACCATTGAAGACATGATTTCGGATGACGAGATGGTCATTACCATTTCGCATCAGGGATACATTAAACGGACACCTCTTACAGAATACAGAGTTCAAACCAGAGGAGGTGTGGGTTCCAAAGCAACGGCGGTGAAAGACAATGATTTCACAGAACACTTGTTCGTCGCCACCATGCACAATTCCCTTCTGATCTTCACCAACTCGGGACGCATGTTCTGGGTACGGGTGTACGAATTACCGGAAGGCAATAAAACAGCGAAGGGTCGTCCGCTTCAGAACATCATCAACATTGACAAAGAAGACAAGGTGCGGGCTGTTATTAATGTGAAGAGTCTGAAAGACGACGATTACATTAACAACAACTATCTGGTGATGTGTACTGTGAAAGGTACAATTAAGAAAACCACACTGGAAGCGTTCAGTCGTCCACGTCAGGCCGGTATCATTGCCATCAGCATCAACGAAGGCGATCAGCTGCACGATGTAAAAATGACGTCAGGCAATGACGAAATCATCATCGCCACCTACAAAGGCCGTGCGGTTCGATTCCCTGAGGCAACCGTCCGTCCGATGGGCCGTGGAGCAGCAGGTGTTCGTGGAGTGAGTCTAAACGGACCTGAAGACCATGTGGTTGGTCTGGTTTGTGTGGCTGATAAATCAACAACACTTCTTGTGGTTTCTGAAAAAGGATACGGTAAACGTACCTATCTGGTTGATCCGGAAGATGGTACCGATGTGTATCGGGTCACCAACCGCGGAACGAAAGGCGTACTGACCTTGAACATTACCGATAAAACCGGCAATGTGGTGGGCGTTCTTGACGTAACCGACAAGGACAACCTGATGATCATCAACAAGTCTGGCATCATGATCCGGACACGTGTTTCTGAACTCAGAGTAATGGGACGAAACACACAGGGAGTTCGACTGATCCGTCTGAATAACGACGACGAAATTTCATCCATCGCAAAAATCGAAATGGAAGATGAGGAAGAAGTGATCATCGACGCGACTGCCACTGAAGTTACAGACGGAGAAGCTCCGGATTCTGCAACAGGGGAAGCACCAGCCACTGATTCAACTGAAGAAAATTCACCAACCGAATAAGTTCCACCATAGCACACAATCAGGAAATATGAGAAAGCAATTACTGGCAATCGGGCTACTTTTTTCATCGCTTGCCTATGCACAAAATGATGCTGTTACCAACGCCTTCTTTTTCAACAAAGATGGTGAACTGGACAAAGCAAAGGTAGAAATCGACAAAGCGGCGGTTCACGAGAAAACTTCAGGCAAAGCCAAAACATGGTATTTCAGGGGAATGATTTATGAGAATATTCTCACATCTACCAAACCTCAGTTTGCTGGAATTGCTCCTGATGCGGGAAAACAAGCCTATGAATCCTATGCCAAGGCAATGAGCCTGTCTGCAAAAGGAGATGAGTATTTCGATCAGTCGCAATCAAGAATCAATAACCTCTGGGGTTCTTTTCTGAATGATGGTGTGAAGAAATACGAAGCCAAAGATTTTGCGGGATCAATTGGTTCCTATGAGCTTGCCCAGACCATTAAACCAACGGATACGACAGCTTTTGTGTATGCGCTTTATTCTGCTGAAGCTCTGAAGGACTATGAAAAATGTAAAACCTACACGAACAAGTTGTTTTCGATGGGGAAACAACAGCCGTTTATGTACATTTCATTGGCTCGCCAGGCCCGCAATGCCGATAAAAAGCAGGAAGCCTTAGGCCATGTTCAGGACGGACGGAAAGTATATCCAGCCGACAAAAACCTGGCTCTGGAGGAATTGGATCTGTATTTTGCCCTGGGTAAAGGAGCGGAAGCAAAAGCCAAACTGGAAGACGCCGTGAAAATGGATTCAACCAATGCATCCTTGTATTCCATCCTGGGGAATATGTATGACCAGGAAGCGGCGGATGCTAAACGCCCGGCCAAAGAAAGAGACGCCAGCAAACAAAGAGCTTTGGCATCCTATCGGAAGGCATTGAAGATTGACAAAAATAATATGGAGTCAAATTTCAATCTGGGGGTTTATTATTTCAACAGAGGAGCCGATGCCTTGAAAAAGGTGAACGAACTGGACATCAATACCTACCAGAAAGTAGGTAAGAAAATGGAAGCCGATGCTCAAAATGAGTTCAAACTGGCCATTCCATTTTTCGAAGAATGCTACCGGATCAATCCTGCTGATGAGGATGCAAAACGGTCTCTCAAAAACACCTATGAGCGTGTTGGCAGGTCTGCTGATGCTGAGAAAGTCAAATAGAAAACAATACCTGATTCATAAAAAAGCCACGATTCAAACGTGGCTTTTTTTACTTCCTGACTGAATGGTGAATGATTCTGAATCCGTGAATCATTTCTAATTCATTGCGATCAATCTTACACCCAGCTTTTCACAATCTCCAATGAATACCGGCTTGCTACATGGCGGATAAAAGAAGGAAAATCAAAGGCTGCATGGTGATCTGCCGTATCTGAAATGGTCCGGATTACAGAGAATGGAATCCTGTATTCATAACAAACCTGTGCCACGGCAGCCCCTTCCATTTCCACGCAAATCACTGACGGAAGGAGTCGAAGCAATTCTTCCTTGTCAGCCAGATCTGAAATGAACTTATCACCACTGGCAATGTCACCAGCCCAAATCCGGGGTGACTGAATCCCAAATTTCTGACGGTATTTTTCTTCAAGCCAGCCCTGGAAAACAGACGGTACTGTCCGTTCATTCAACAGCCTTTCTGCCTTACCAACCAATTTCGGATCAGCCTCAATAAAGGTAATGCCTTCGAGCGGAACTTCGAACCGGGGCAAAATCGGACGGGCATCCATATCGTGCTGGATCAGACGGCTGGCAATCACCACATCACCAATCTGCAATTCCGGATGAAGACCTCCGGCCACTCCGGTAAACAACAACTCCGTGATCCCAAATCGGAGGATAAGTGTTGTGACAGTGGTTGCTGCTGCAACTTTTCCCCACCGGGAAAAAACCACCACAACCTTCTTCCCATTGAGAGTTCCGGTATAGTAGGTTCTCTGACCCAATACGACTTCCTGCCTTTTTTCCAAAAGATCGGCGATCCCTTTGATTTCTTCGGGCATAGCGCCCATTATTCCCAAAATGGAATTCATCGATATGAGTTCAGAATGTTTACGAGATTAAAAATGCCGAAACAGAAAAGTGGTCAACCAATCGTCACTTCGGATCTGCCGGTGTTGAAATCTTGTTTTTATAAGCCGGAGAAATTTTCCGGATGATTAATGTAGCCACATATGCCTCAAGAAAACTCAAAGGAAGTACCTTAGGAAAAATACCCAACGGCAGCACTTTCATGTTCCAGACAACAATCCACATCATCCCAAAGCCAGCAAACCATGCAATCAATGTGGTTTCATTCTGTGTGAATCGTCGGGATATTACAAATATCAGAATGGCAAAGAACAGTGACCAGACACCCCAGAAAGCTCCGTTGATCGGGTCTGCCGGAAAAATCATTTCAAGGTTACGGTAATGTTCAATCCAGATGGTTTTGAAAAGAAATTCATTCCGTCCAAATTCAGAAACACTGATCCAAAGAGTGGCAATAAAAACAGGAAGAAAGATGCGTCGGATAAAAACCATATTTCCGGAACAGGATTAAATCATGGAAAGCCTGAAGCAAAGGTAGAATTTCTGTTTCAACCCGAAAGAACTGAGCCTTTGAATCAGATTCTCTTTTAAGAAAAGTTCAGAATTATCGGGATGGAGGCTTGAATGAAATCGTTAATAAAAAAGAGAAATCTCAGATTTCAGTTCGCTCATTGCCTTCTGAATAAGGTCACCTTCTTTGTTCATCTGAACCTCAAATATTTTCCTGGCCAGTTCGATGGACGGTTTCTCCGAATCGATCTGTTGCGCACAGGTATTGATTGTTGACGTGATGTCTTCTGTTGCATTGCGGATCAGGGTCCACACTACTTCTGTCATATAAATCTGCTGACTCAGGTTGTGGTTCAGTTCTTCCCGGATTTCATGAAGCATAATGGCCTGCATTTCGCCCGCTGTCATGTTTGGCTGGTTGATCCGTATAATCAGATTGTGCGGGGAAATTCTCTCCAGAAACAATGCCATCCGCTCATATGCCTGAAGACGGACAGGAAGTATAATTTCGGTGTTTTTCGCCCTGATTTCCAGCACATTTTTCTCAAATTGCTTTTTGAGAACCGATTCAATGGTGAGATAAATTCCAAGCAGGACAAGGCTTGCCGGCAACAAAATTTTAATCAGATCGCTGATAATTTCCATTTCAAGAGATAAACTTTACAGCTGCGAAAGTAGTTTTGAATTTCATTCCGTTTGGAAGTTTCTTTACTGTCATGATCAACCGCCACCTTCCTGTCCTTCTCACCGAACGGGCCAAAGAGGAAGTCCACCATATTTTTCTCCACAAAAACATCCCGGCCGGATATGGTCTGAGGATAGGAGCGAAGGGAGGAGGTTGTGCCGGTGTTACCTATGTCATTGGTTTTGACAAACCCAAGCCCAATGACGATATTTTTGAAACAGAAGTATTTCAGGTACTGATTGAAAAAAAGCACTTTATGCACCTTCTGGGACTTAAAGTTGATTTCATTGACACGGAGAAGGAGAGGGGCTTTCTATTTACTCATCCCGAAGCAGAACCGGTGAAAAAAGAATAACGGACCGTCCGTTATTACGCATTTCATTATTTCGTTCCGGCGCCCATATTTGCACAGCTTACCGATGTAAAATCCGGTACCCCTAATTATTATGTCACAATCTATTGTTACCGGCGACCGGATCTATTTTCCATTCGTAGAAAAAGTCCCGTTTGAAGGAAAAGAATCCCGCAATCCCCTGGCTTTCAAGTATTACAATGAGAACCAGATTGTAGCTGGTAAAACAATGAAAGAACATTTCCGGTTCGCGGTTGCCTGGTGGCATTCGTTCTGTAATACCGGCGGTGATCCGTTTGGGCCGGGTACGAAGTTTTTTCCATGGGCTACGGCCAATGATCCCATGAAAGCGTCTCATGAAAAAATGGATGCTGCCTTTGAGTTCATTTCGAAAATGGGCATTCCGTATTACTGTTTCCATGATTATGACATCGCACCAGAAGCCGCAACACTGGCCAAATCGGAAAGCAATCTTCGGACAATGGTGGAATATGCCTCTGAAAAACAGAAAGCAAGTGGAGTGAAATTGCTGTGGGGAACTGCCAATCTGTTCAGTCATCCCAAATATATGAATGGGGCAGCAACCAATCCGGACTTTCAGGTTATGGCACATGCCGGAGCTCAGGTAAAAATGGCTTTGGATGCCACCATCGCTTTAGGTGGTGAAAATTATGTTTTCTGGGGTGGGAGAGAAGGGTATTCTTCTTTACTGAATA
>DAIOVD010000105.1:0-14733 GCA_036759185.1 Catalimonadaceae bacterium
GCGAGCTGGGTTCAGAACGTCGTGAGACAGTTCGGTCTCTATCTGTTGCGGGCGCAGGAATTTTGAGGGGGGCTGACCTTAGTACGAGAGGACCGGGTTGGACTAGCCGCTGGTGTAACAGTTGTGCCGCCAGGTGCAGCGCTGTGTAGCTACGCTGGGAAGAGATAAGTGCTGAAAGCATCTAAGTGCGAAACTCGCCCCAAGATGAGAATTCCATATAGGGACGTTGGAGATTACGACGTTGATAGGCTGCAGGTGTAAGTTCAGTAATGGATTAAGCCGAGCAGTACTAATTACCCGAAACTTTCCTTACGACCACTTCTTCGGGAGTGGAACAAACAACGAGGTTCTGCAAACCTTGGTTACTAACTCGCAACTTGCCAGGAAAAAGCAGGTACTTGGTAATTGGTTGACAGTTATCGGTAGCAATACTGATCTGAATACTGATTACTACTTACTGGCTGCTTTTTTTAAGAATTTGAAAGACTTCATGGTGGTAATAGTGCCGGTGTTCACCTCTTCCCATTCCGAACAGAGTAGTTAAGCCCGGTAACGCTGATGGTACTGCCCTAACCGGTGGGAGAGTAAGTAGCCGCCAGATCATCAATAAAAACCTCATCAGAAATGATGGGGTTTTTTTATGCCCATTTGGATCGAAAGTAGCTTGAGCGCAGCGAAATGGCGCAGCAGGTGCCACGCCAGATCATCAGTAAAAACCTCGTCAGAAATGACGGGTTTTTTTTTATGCCCTTACCTCCCGGGAGTCAAATCACTGTTCAATACCTTGAATTGCTCGACAGCGAGCCATGGGTTCTCAACTACCTGGATCTGCTTGAAAACCTCGGCTCAATTGCCATCAAACATAATTCCGATTCACCCTGATCATCCAATATTGTGGATAATTGAAGTGCGTGGATTATCCTCTTTCAATTGGAAAATGTCATTTGAATGTTATTATTTAGTAGAGCAACTTAGACCTCTAATTTATGGATCTATTAAGCCTAAGGGGAACAAATGAGAATGTCCTTAGTTTTAAAACTATGTTGTTCCAGGGACCAGCAGAGTATTTTAGGTTCATAGAAGCAATATTATTTGAATTCCTTAGATTAAATTATTGCGTTGAGATAGTCAGGCTTGAATGTCAATGCTTCTGGATAGTTCACAGTTTCAGGTACCTGGAATTTTCAAAAGGTACAGTTGGTTTTTGTTTGGATCCCAATAGGTGGTCTATTTTGAAGTTGGTAAATTCCTGAAAAGGTGTAAGATTATCTTATCCTGATTTTGAAGAACTCCTATTCTGGATATTCGGAATATTGGAGTTTAGTGACCGGTTGAATTCCAAAACTCAGATCCCCATCTTCCTGATTCTGTGATTCATAGGTTCTTCAAAATACGTGTAAATGCCAAATGATATTCCCCATAGAACAAGGAAGCACAGCAGGTCGGGAAGATGAAGAGTGTTTTGGAGCAGTGAACTGAAAATACCCATATGAATCAGATAGAATGTATATGAAGATTTTCCTAAAATATCCATTCCTCGGGTTGCGAAGAAACGGGAAATATGTCCTTTTTCATTTGCCAAACCTGAAATCAGGAGCACTATGGCAAAAGGTAAAACCAAATTGTTTAATAGAATACCTTCATAAGTTGACACACCGAATTTCTGGTTTCCTTTCACAAGGTCCAGCACTTTGCCAAAACTAATTGTTGCAAACAGTCCTATGGCGGTATTGTATTTATATTTGAAAATCTGGAACCGATCAATTTGTAACGCAAGAATCATACCCAGAATAAACTCAAATGACCTTCCAAAGAATGTGTAGGAAAGCACAAATTTTAATCCTCCCGAAAGAATAGGTATGCCGCTAATGAGCGATAATTCTCTTAATCCCAGGCCTGCTGAAATAAGAATTAACGGAACTAAGAGTAATGGAAATTTAAATCTTTTATAAGCAAGAAAGATAAAGGGGCAGGAAAGATAAAAGACTTCTTCAACTGAAAGTGACCATGCCTGGCTAACCAAAGTTCCATAGTACTCGGCTGAAAAGCCTTTTAGTAGCGTGAGATTCAGTAATAATGTTTTCAATCCACCTGCGTTACTATGCTTTAGTACTCTGACTAAAAAAGTGAGGGACGTGATCATGAAAAATACAGGATAGATTCTCGCAAACCGGTTGATAAAATATCGTTTGAGCCAATTTGATTTTAATTCAAACGTGTCCTTGTAGCGATATGTGATAAGGAATCCGCTTAGTACAAAAAAAACGGTCACTCCGATATGAAATTCGTTCACAACCCCAAATAGAAACGATTCTTGCGGGAAAGGGTTGAAGTGGTGGAAGAAAACAAGGCTTGCCGCCAATGCTCTCAGGCCTGTTAGGGCGGGGAAATATCCTTTTTTCTGAATTGGCGTCATCAACAGCCCCTTGTGTTAAAAAATATTAAGCGGAAATACCTGTTCAATTTTCTATTCCGTCCTCATAAATAGGACCTAAATCCTGAAAGATTGGAAATGGAATCTGTTAAAAAACAACCTCTTTCTTCAATACAGAACCTCCTCTTTTTAATTCAACTTCTACTTTCTGTCCTTTCTCAAATTTTCCTAGTGCTTCCATGTATTTGTAAATATCGGCTGTTTCAAATTCGCCTATTTTCAAAATGAGGTCACCAGCCAGAATCCCGGCTTTTTCAGCTGGTTTTTCAGGGCTCACTCCATCTACTTTTACCCCTGGCCCTCCGAATGAATAATCTGCCATGATGCCAAGAGTTACTTTGAATGCTGTCATTTTACGTTCATTTGACTTTGTTTTGGTGAAAGGTATAGAAGTCATTCCTGCACAACTGTCCACAACCCTGCGGATGTAGTTCACGATTTTTACTTCCCCAGGAAAGTTTATTTTTTCAATATCGTCAGTTGGTTTATGATAGTCATTGTGTGTTCCGGAGAAAAAATGAAGGACCGGAATATCTTTCAGATAGAAACTCGCATGATCGGAAGGGCCCATTCCGGCTGTATCAAATTTAAGTTCGAACTCCGAATTGAGCTTTTTTACCATTGGAATCCAGATTGGGCTTGTGCCAACTCCACCGATTATCAGGGACTTTGAACTGTCCCTCAAACGCCCGATCATGTCCATGTTGATCATACACAAAACCTGATTGAGTGGTTTTACCGGATTTTGCGTATAGTGTTTGGATCCAATGAGGCCCGCTTCCTCTGCTGAATATGCCATGAATAGGAAATTTGCATTTTCTTTCACATTGTTCTGAGTATAGATTCTGGCAAGCTCCAGGAGTCCGGCAATACCGGATGCATTGTCATCAGCCCCATTGTGAATTTGGCCATTTGGATCTGCAGCGAGGGAAGAACCTCGGCCATCTTCGTTACCTAAATGATCGTAATGAGCACCGATGATAATTGTTTTTTGCGCATTATTATCCAGATACCCAATCACATTGCTTCCCTTTCTTTCAATTCCTTTACCTTCTGCATGGTGAGCGTGAGAGCGTTCTGTATAATCAAATGGTTGATAGAATTTGTTACTGCCAGCTGGTTTCAAGCCGTAGGAAGTGAATGCCTGCACAATGTATTCCTGTGCGAGTTTTTCTCCTTTTGTACCAGGTGCCCTGCCTTCCAGTGCATCAGACGCAAGATACGTAATGTGCTTACGTACAAGATCCTCTCTGGATTGTGCCTGTAAAACTGTTTGAAAAAGTCCCAATAAAAGGACGGTTATAATCGAGAATTTCAAAATTCAATTGTATTAAAGATTGGCAAATGTAATCTCATTTTCAAAAGGATTGTACAGTCTGGTTTTGAATCTTAGCCTGGTATATGGATTACCTGACATGTAGAAAAGTATGACTTCCCTTTGTCTTCAAATGGGTCAAAATTGGGCAGTGACTCCAACCACGACCAGTTTCCTTGTTGAAGAGAGTGTGACCGGTTGTTGAAATTAATCATCTGAATTTCTGGAAAATGCCATAGGTAAATGGTGGTAAAAGACGAGATCTTTTGTCCTGACATATTTTTGATTCCAAGTTGTAATCTTGAAAAATCAAATGATAATTCAGCTTCAATGAACCCATCTGCAGCAGGTGAAATGCTCACTCCATCGTCATCATAAAAATAGAAGTTCGATTCACCCTGCCCGTAAAACACATGAATCTGAAAGGTATTAATTTCCAGGTCCATACTGTGTGTTCCTGGATTCCTTGTGACGAAAATGGATCCGGCCCGGACCAGGATTGGAAGAGTATCAATGTCTGCAGTCAACCAGATTGCACTTCCCCCGGAATATTTTTCTCCGGTCAGCAGGTGAAACCAATCGCCTTCCGGAAGGTCTGCTTTGACAGATGGATGATCTGATGGAGCCGGAATGATGAGCATTTGGTCGCACCAGATAAACTGATGCTGGAATGCAGGATCAAATTCCAGGAAAGGCTTTTCCCAGAAATAGGGTTTTACTATTGACTTCCCGGTAATACTTGATTTTTTAAAAGCAGAATACAAAGTGGGCAGTAACTTGTATCGAAGCCGTATGTAGTTTCCGGCAATGGCTTCCGCCAGTTCACCGTATGACCACGGCTCATTATCCCTAGAGTCAATCATGGAATGAAGGCGGAAAAACGGGAAAAAGGAGGCCACAGAAATCCAGCGAACAAAAAGGTTCCGGCCGGCATCGCCCACAAATCCTCCCACATCGGGACCCGAAAACGCAACACCGCTCATGGCCATACTCAGAACCAGACGGATACCCAAAAAATAGTGCTCTTCACTTGCAATATTGTCGCCAGACCAGACAGCCGCACTTCGGTGAATCCCCGCATAACCAGCCCTGGTCAGCATAAACGGTCTTTCTTCCGGACGGCATTGTAATAGTCCGCTTCGGGAGGATTCTGCCATGAGCTGGCCATATACATTGTGGGCTTCCAGATGGGAGCCACCCCGTCCATCCATAGAGAATTCCAGCATGTCAGGTACATCCTGTCCCCAGGTTGCTGGTTCATTCATGTCATTCCAAAGCCCGTTCACCCCACTTTCCTCTACCCATTTTGCCGTTTTCTTTGTCCACCAAATACGGGCATTCGGATCAGTAAAGTCAGGAAACACACAATCACCAGGCCAAACCCCTGCCACCCAATGTTCTCCGTCCGGATAACGAACGAATATATTGTCTTCCAGACCTCGATCATATGGATCATAACCAATTTCTGTTTTCACGCCGGGGTCCTGGATCGGAACAACCCGGAACCCCATTTCATTGAGGTCACCACACATCTTTTTAAGATTAGGGAACCGGTTTTTGTCTGATGTAAATACCTTGTAACCATCCATATAGTGGATGTCCAGATACAAGACATCACAAGGGATATTCCGGGAACGGAAATTACGGGCGACAGACAACAGTTCATGTTCCGGGTAATAACTATACCGGCATTGCTGTAAACCCAATGCCCATTTTGGAGGGAAAGCCATTGGACCTGTAAGTTCATGGTAGCGTCTCAGGACGTCCTGCGGTGTCGGTCCTGGAAGAAATATCAGATTCATCGGCGCAACAGAGGCTGAAATCTGGACCATCCTTTTGTTGCTTGCTCCAAAATTGAACCGGGTTTTGCATGTATTGTCGACAAGAATTCCATAACAGATGCCCTGATGGACAGAAAGATAGAATGGAATCGACACATATAGAGGATCCCGGCCATCGTTGTAAGCGAATGCATCGGTGTTCCAATTGGTATATGAAGAACCTTTGCGGTTCATAGCTCCTGTTTTTTCTCCAAGCCCAAAAAAGTTCTGTCCTGAATTCAGGTGGAATGTGGCAATTGTTACTTGTCCCATAAAGCCAAAACCAAGTCCGGATTCCGATTCCAGCAACGTTTCATTCGAATGATGCCACTGCCATTGTCCTGTTTCGGTATCCAGAAAAAACGTTCCATCCGCATTAATTTCCAGTGTATTGTCGTCTTCTTCCCAGTTCATAGGATAGGAATCCTGCTGGACTAAGGCATATGAAAAAAAATCCGGTTCTGACTCATGGCTGATCTGAATCTGAATACATAGGTTTGGGAATTGCCGGATGTGCTGAAAACCCTCATCAAAACGGATAGTCAGGATGTGCTGGTTTTCCTGAATCGATTCAACTTCGTGAAAAGATTGGAATTTTGGACTGTTTCGGGGCATTGGGCAAAGAAAACGAATTCCTTTCCATCCCGGAAACTCTATTTTTCAACCCAAGGTTGCCAATGGACGAGCCTTGAAAATCATCATCAATCTTTTGTTCCTGGATTTTCTTATCCTTTTCAACCGGCCATTTAATTTGGCATTTTCCCTTTTATCCGAAATCACCTTACTTTGTTGACAATGGAAAGCAGTTTTCCAATTCTGAAGAAAATTATGAAAAAGTCAATAGGAATTCTATTTGGAGCGCTGATGATAATGAGTTGTTCGCGTTCCGCAAATGCCGATGTATTTAAAATCAACATTGATGAGTTTGAAGAAGTAAGCCTACGGATTCCTGCTGAGGTGGAATGGGTTGATGAGGATATGGCTTCCTGTGTTCTGCAGTGTTCAGCCGCCAACCAAAAGCTGATAGAAATTGCTATTGAAGGGAAAACTCTGGTGATTAGGGGCAAGGAAAAAAACTGGAACAGCTGGAACCTGAAAGGTGATGATAAAATATTCATTCGCATCACCAGCAGCATGTTGAAGAAAGTAAAGATCAATGGTTCCGGAGATTTTAAAATGAAAAGTCCCAACGGAAGTTCCGATTTTGAATATGAAATAAATGGAAGTGGTGATCTTCAGGCGAGGGTGTCGGCCACCAGCTGCAAAGGCACCATTAATGGTTCCGGAGATGTGTTGATCGGAGGGAGTGCCGAATCATTTGATCTCGAAATCCATGGGTCAGGTGATGTGAAAGCACTTGATTTTATTTGTTCATCTGTGTCTGTAGAGATTGCAGGTTCAGGCGACGCACAGGTAAATGCATCTGAAAGTCTGTCTGTGCGGATTGCCGGCAGTGGCGATGTGCAGTATAAAGGCAATCCGAAAAAACTGAACCAGAAGGTAGCTGGTTCCGGAGAGCTTAGAAAAATATGATTTATTGTACTACCTTGCCCGCAAAACAGAAACAATTTTAATGCAAGTTGAAGTAAATAAGGTAGTTAGTGTTACCTATGCCCTTGAAATAAACGACGGGGGATCCACGCCAAAGGTATTTGTGGAGAAAGCAGAAGCTGACCGTCCCCTTACCTTTCTATTTGGAGTAGGAGGGATGATTCCAGGATTTGAAAGTGCTCTGGAGGGCCTTAGAACTGGTGATTTGTTTGACATTGCCATTGAGCCTGAAGAAGCCTATGGACAGAGTTCAGATGATGACGTAGTGGAACTTCCATATTCCGTTTTTGCTGAAGAAGCAGCCAAACACCCGGATTTACTAACGGTTGGCAATATCATCCCAATGAACGATGGCAATGGTCATCAGTTTGAAGGCAGAGTGAAAGCTGTAGGTGAGGAAACCGTTACAATGGATTTTAATCACCCACTTGCTGGCAAGACGCTTCACTTCAAAGGAAAAATTGAAAGTCTTCGGGAAGCCAGTTCGGAAGAAATCGCCCACGGCCATGTTCACGGACCAGGAGGGCATCATCATTAGAAGTTGAAATTACCTTCCGGCACCGGTATCTGACTACCATGAGTTTGAGATACTGCGAACTGGAATAGACCAGGAAAAGCCTGGAATGCAGCCAGTGAAAAGGCCGTCATTCCGGGCTTTTCCATGATGGATTGGAGCATTCTGGCCATTCGTAACCTTCCTGAAAAGGCTTGTTTCCAATCTGCCTCATATCGTATGCCAATTTCATTCCGAACCAGGCTACCTGTAAAATGACGGTGTACCAGATTTGTCGCCAGCACCGCTGAATGTATGGCCATACTCATTCCGTTTCCAGCCAGAGGCGGAATCATACCGGCGGAATCGCCCAGAAGTAACATGCCGTCTGCATGAACAGTCCTCTCTGAAAAAAAGACGCCTGCTGTTGAAACACGGTCTGTCAGTTTAGGAAATTGGGTGAAATATTGTTTCAGAACACGGTTTTGGTGAAGAAACCGCGACTCTGTTTCCTCCAGGTTACCCCGGCAGGTTTTGATCAGCTCTTCATCAATCAGATAACAAAGGCAAAAACCCCCATTTTCAATGGCTGAAATTCCACAGTACCCACCTGGAAAGTGATGAAGCTCGATCTGATTGACAGGAATATTGGCCAATACATGGAGTTTGACACCTACATAACGCTTTCCTGTTGGACCTTTTTCCTGTAGCTCCGGAAAGGATGGACGGTTTCGCCCGGCAGCGGTAAAAACAAAAAGGGCCTCCTCTTCCGGAAATTCCGTATGGTCATTGATGATGTGGTGTTTGTTTCCAAGGTTGGAGAGGGAGGTGACACGGGTATTATCAAGTACGGTACCGCCTTCTTCAATGAGTTTAGTCTGCAGAAAATTGTCTAAAGTAAACCGACTGATCCCGATCCCCCCGAGTGGAAGCCGTGCTTTGAATTCTTTTCCGTTGGGATGGGTAATCCGGAACTGGGTCAGAAAAGGAAGCTTCCATTCGTCAATGGGCAGCCCAAGCCACCGAAGGATGGGTTCCGATTCAAGAGAAAGATATTCACCGCACACTTTGTGAAAGGGATATGCTTTCTTTTCATATAACACAACCGAGTGTCCCATCCGGTTCGCAATCAGACCCGCAGTCAGGCCTGCCAGTCCCCCCCCTATGATGGCCAGATCTTTCATGATTTCGTCCTTTTATGCCCGCTGACCAACCACCGGAAAGCCCATTGCCAACGAACAGATACTGCATGACTTTGAGGAAATGAGAACAACTGAAGGAGTTCATCCCGACTGAAACTTTTGGAAACACTCAACCGTGCATCATTTCGAACCAGATAGCTTTTTGAAAACAAACGGGTAAGAATGGAAATGGAATGATAGGCCAGCCAGTGGCGATGAAGGTCATTCACAACAAACCCGATCCGGGCTGAAGCCATAAGACTCGCAAGAGAAGAAAGATCTTCACCATAAAAGTGATGTGCAAAAAGTGAACAGTGAAACACATCAGCATTCAGGCTGGCAAGATTCTGAAACGGCTCGCATTCCCATTGAAAATCCGGGTGGTTTTTGCAACGTTTTCGGGCATAATCCAACACTTTCGGATTCGCATCTACGCCAATCATTTTTGCTTTTATGCCCCTTTTATGCAGGAACTGTTGCATCGAAATCATCCCATCACCACCTCCACATCCTATATCAACCACAATTATTTCTCTGTCTTTGGGCAGATTAAGATTTGAAAGTCCTGAAAAACTTACAGAATACCCTCCCAACCAACGATTAATGATTTCCAGTTCCAACAAGTTGATATCCAGTTCTTCCTGAGGCATATCGAAATCATCCATCAATTCAGATTTGGTATTTCTCTTAGAAAAAAATGGCATTATTTCTGGATATTGTTTGAGATGGTACCTTTCAATCTGGACAATTTTACAGAAAGCCGGGTTACAGCAAACCTTCGATCCGGATGAATGTTTCAAAAATCAGACCCGAAAGTCTGGAAAACAAATTACACCGGCTCAGATGTTCGAACCAAGTCAAATCTGACTTCGTACCAAATTTCAGAAACGGTTATTCGTTTGCACAGAAAGTCCCGTTTGATTTACAATCGTTATCAGAATCTAAAACGCCTCCCGATATGACACATTACACAACATTGAATGATGCCATCGACCGGATTAACCGGGCTATCATGGCACTGGATGCGGACATTAAAGAGTGGAGCCTGGTGAAATCATCGCTCTTCGGAAAAAACGTCCGTCGCCCGCAAAACACACAGGAAAAAGAACTCCGGACGGAGTTTGATACATTCCTGAACCGCTCCAAAAAAGTGAAGGAAAACCTGGTTGTATTTAAGAATCTTTTCGATACAATTTCGGTTAACTGATTGATTTAGATTAACTTTTATCGGGCAAAATTCGGTTTTGGCTCTTATTTAGACTACCTTGCGGCCCGATTGCCTGATTTTAGGCAACGCAGGTTTAAATGTTACAAAATTTTAATGAGCTCGGTCTGTCCGAAGAGTACGTACAGATCCTTGAGCAACAGCAGATTACTCAGCCAACTCCCATCCAGTCACAAGCCATCCCTGCCCTGTTGCAGGGCCATAACATTATGGGTCTGGCAGCAACCGGATCCGGAAAAACTCTCGCCTACGGGCTTCCGATGCTGGAAAATGTAGATGCATTTTCAACGGAAACACAGGCACTGGTTTTATGTCCGACAAGGGAACTTGCCAACCAGGTCAACACGGAAATTAAGAAATTTACCCGTGTCACAAACGGATTGTTCACCACACCGGTTTACGGAGGTGAATCCATGGAACGCCAGATCAAACTTCTTAAGCAAGGAAGCCAGATCGTCATCGGTACACCAGGCCGGATCATTGATCACCTGAAGCGCAACACGCTTAAAGTGGAAAACCTCAAATACATCGTCCTTGATGAGGCCGATGAAATGCTCAGCATGGGCTTTGAGGAAGACATCCGCCTCATTCTGGACTATGTAAAATCCAGCCCGCAGATTGCGCTGTTTTCGGCCACTATGTCGAAACAGATCCGTCAGATTTCAAATCAGTATCTTGGAAAATACGAACTGATTGAAGTCGCCAAATCCGCTGCCAACAAGCCGGATATCACACAACACTATCTCGATGTTCACCCGGAAGATAAATCCGAAGTGGTGCTTCGTCTGATTAATTTTTATGGTTTTGAAAGAGCCATCGCTTTCTGCAATACCAAACTGGGTGTGGATAAGTTGGTTCAACAACTGGCCGAAAAAGGCTACATGGCCGAAGCCATTCACGGTGATATGGCCCAGCTGCAACGTACTTCCGTTATGAGGAAGTTTAAAAACGGACAGGTGCCTTTGCTGGTCGCTACTGATGTGGCAGCCCGTGGAATTGACGTTACCAACGTTGAAGCCGTTTTCAATATCGATCTTCCAAGAGATACAGAATATTATGTACACCGTATTGGCCGGACAGGTCGTGCGGGTCGTTCAGGACATTCGTTTGCTCTGGTGATGAAATCGGATTCCCGTCAGCTGAGAATCATTGAACGATTTACCGGCGACGAAATGACCAAGGAGAAAATACCTTCCTTACAAGCCATCGCATACAAACATCAATCCGATTTCCTTCAAAAGCTGAAAGAAGAATCGGCCGAAGAAGGCAGTCAGCAATGGGCAAGTGTGGTCGACCAACTGGAAGCAGAAGGTTTCGATCCGAAGCAATTGCTTGCCTATATGATTGGAAAAGGAATGGGGGCTGTTCCAACTTCCGAGGATCCGTTGCTTGACAAAATGTCGAGAGAGCGTGAAAGAGAACGTGGTTCATTTGAACGCGGTGGCGACAGAAGAGAAAGCCGGAGTCGTTATGAATCCAATGATGGCGGAGATCGCCGTCCAGGAAGAGGACGTCCTCCCGGAACCGGTCACGGCATTGCCCGTAAAGACACGGAGAAGATGGTGAAAATCCGGTTCAACCTGGGTCGTAACGCTCAGATCCGTCCTTCGGATCTGGTAGGTGCCATAGCATCGGAAGCGAAAATCAGTGGAAAGCGTTTGGGCTACATTGGGATTGAAGAGAAATTTTCCTTCGTCGACGTACCTGCAGATCTGGCATCACAGATTGTGAAGGCTATGGCTGGAAACGTGGTCCGTGGTAAAAAAGTAAAAGTCGAAATGGCGTAGTTCGTCATCTTCAATCATAAAAAAAGCCACGTTGTAAAGCGTGGCTTTTTTGTTTTAAGGGTTGAGGTGAAATTTTATTCTTCCATTCCGTGGCCTTCCGGATGGTGACCTTTCCGGCCTTTGTGGTGTCTCTTCTCTTTTCGCATTCCTTTCAGATCAAAATCAACCCTTTGTTCCGGTGTCAGCATTTTGCGGATTTCCTGACGATGCGAGGCATGCATTTTCATGATTTTTCCCTGGAGACTTTGTATTTCATCGATCAGAGTATTGATCGCCTGCATGTCGGCTTTGTCAGCGGTTTCAAGTGTTTGCATTCTCGCCTTTTTCTCACCAAGCTGGTTCTTTAAAGGAAGGATTTCCTTTTTGAGCTGAGTTCTTAGTTCAGCCATTTTCTTTTTCTGCTCAGCTGTTAGGTTGCTGATTCCATGCTTTCCGGCATGGGCTGAATCACGGGGTGGCCGCTGAGCGAAAGTAGCGCCTGAGAACAGAGTCAACATGATTAACAACATCCAAAATGTGCGGAAGTTCCGGGTCGTGGTTGTTTTCACAAGATTCGATTTCATAGTTATTGTTGTTAGGTAAAACTGTGCCTGAGAGACCAAACTTTATGGAGGGTTTAATCAACAGAATAAAAAATTTGGAATCTGAATACCTGAGAATCATCCATACGGAATTTTCACAGCATCCGTTTTCGATATTCCATGTTTTGCTTAGTATTGTAAATCCTACACCTCTTTCGACAGTCAGATGCCACGTTTCATACTTCTATTTATAAGTGTATTCTTTTGTTTTCTTAATTCCCATGCCCAGCAGATTCTGAAAACCGGAGGGAGTTCGAACAGTACATTTTTGTTTGGCAGTGTGGCGTATGCCAGAAAAACGCAATGTATTTATCCCCCCTCTTCTTTGTCAAATGAAACCAATGGCACAATCAAAAGACTTTATTTCAAGTATGGCAGCACTGGAGCAACGAACGACCAGGTTCTCACCGATTTTAAAGTAAAACTGGGCATAACAAACGATCAGACAATCCCAGGCACGACATTCTACACTGATCTCACCACGGCACTTGATACTGCTACCTATACCATTCCTGGCGGGTCAGCGGGTACATGGTTTGCCATTGAAGTGGATTCTACTTTCAACTACGACGCCAGCAGGAGTCTGATTGTTGAAGTGAGTTTTTCGGATTCGGAAGTCCAGAATTGGGGAACATTTGGCACAAGCAATACCCCCGCACGAAAACTGAATTCCCCTGATGTTGATGCGACGACTGGGTCCAATACTAGCTCAACCTGGCAGGATATGGGATTTGATCTTTCGACCATTACAGGGTTGTCACCACAAATTTCATTTGAAACCGGGATCGGACTATGGCCAAATCCGGCCACTGATTTTATCGCCATCACGTTAAAAGACCAGAATATGGAGCCGGCCCGTTTTGCCATCTGTTCATCTGATGGAAAGTGTGTCGCCCGTGGTGATGTTATGGAAAGTCAGATGTTAGTTGATGTAAAATCTTTACCGGCAGGACTTTACACAGCTGAGGTTATTCAGGGATCCAGGCGATTTCATGGATCATTTGTCAAAAAGTAGATCTTCAGACAATTCTTAAAACTGGGTAAGAGAGCTAATCAGATTCCCTCCAGCATAAAACCCAGAATCGGTGCACATTTTTCCTTGCAGGCGGGATAAAACTGTTCGTGCTGCCAGAAATCGGATTTCGGGGATTGCCCCCACCAGAATTCGGCCAGAGCCAGAGGCTTGAGATTGTGCTCGAATGCGTATTGCAACAATCGGGGACCTGCACATTCTCCAGCACCACTGGGCGGTTTGGTCTGATTCCAGTCCATAAAAATATCCCGCATGTTTTTCCGGATTCCGTCCTGACGAAGAAATTGGTATGAATCGAAAATCTGGTCCTGAATGCGGGCGGAATTTTGACGGCGGGTGGTTTTCAATGCCTGAATCTCTTCCTGTGAATTTGGTGGATTTTCTTCCTCCAATAACCTGATTTTCTGATTGATCCGGCTCAGTTCTTCCATGCCTTCATTGAGAAAACTGCCTTCCGTCAAACCATCAAACACAGGCGGAACAAACAGAGACTGATGGTATCCGCCAGCCAGTTTGCCGGAATAACCGGCCAGATATCCCAATATGTTGTCTTCGTTTTGAACGACCAATACCCCGAACATTTTTCCAATGACGGTGCCGTTCTGACCTTCTTTCAAACCAAAATTATGTTCCCATTCCGTTTGTTCCTGAAGGTGGACTTTCAATAAGGAAGCCGCTTCCAGACAAAGTGGGTGAGGAGTTCCGGTAAATGGATCCTGAAATGTTTTTGGGATGTCTATCCGCAAAACCTGTTCCGGAAACGGAATAAAAAGCGACGGTTGCCTGCTCAGAGATTCGTGATTTCCGGTTTGCATTGTGGCGGCAATCTGCACGAATTGCCGGACAATCAAAAAACATGATTGTCAGATGTAAAACCTGTTTTTAGAAAAGGACGATCCGGAATTTCAGGATTGGATTTACCCGATCTCGTTTTCCGATACCCGTCCCTCTGAAAAACAGCGCAGATTTTCGATCGTAGTTTGGGCGATGTTGTGCAGTGCTGTATCGGTTAAAAATCCCTGGTGACTGGTGATGAGTACATTCTGGAACGTCATGAGCCTTGCGACGGTATCGTCCTGAAGGATGTCGTTTGAGTGATCTTCAAAAAACAATCCGGCCTCTTCTTCGTACACGTCCATTCCGAAGTAGCCTATTTTGCCGGTTTTAAGTCCCTGCACCACAGCCTTTGTGTCCACGAGGCCTCCGCGGCTGGTGTTGATCAGCATCACGCCGTCCTTCATATGGTGAATCAGGTCTTTGCTGATGAGATGATGCGAATCGGGTGTGAGGGGAAGATGAAGCGAAATAATGTC
>DAIOVD010000106.1:0-14716 GCA_036759185.1 Catalimonadaceae bacterium
ATGTATTCCGGAAATTTCAGGTTCGGGATACGTTGCGTTGGTTTCAGGATCTGGGTGTCAGTATTGTTCCTGAAGCTGACGGAAGGATGTTTCCGTCGACCAACAACAGCCAGACGATTGTCGATGCGCTACTGAAAGTTTCTAAAGGCCCTCATTTTTCTTTGAAGCTAAATTCGGCTGTCCGTCGGCTTTCTCCTCGACCTGAAGGTTTTGAACTTGAACTGGAATCAGGTGAAACCCTTTGGAGCCGGAATGTGCTGGTGGCTAGTGGCGGAAGTCCGTCCGGAAATGGTTTCGTGTTTCTCAAGGATTTTGGGTTTTCGATTGTTCCGCCGGTACCATCCTTGTTTACGTTTAATGTGGTAAACCATCCATGGAAGGAACTGATGGGCCTTTCGGTTCCGTCCGCAACTGTGAAATTGGATAAGACCGATTTGTCGTTCACGGGTCCTGTTTTGGTTACCCATTGGGGCTTCAGCGGACCGGCCGTTCTAAAGCTGTCAGCCTTTGGTGCCCGGTTGCTGCAGGAGAGAGAATATCGCTATTCCTTTTCGGTTGACTGGCTTCCGGAGTTGTCTGTTGAAGAAGTTGAAAAACAGTTGTTTGCATTTCAACTGGCCAATCCCAGAAAGCGCCCGGATCAATCGATGATCTTTCCGTTACCCAAACGACTTTGGGAAAAAATCTGTAAGGAATCGGGTTTATCAGCTTATTTCAACTGGGCCGAGGCAGGAAAAAAGAAGATCCAGGAAGCAACAAAATTGCTGAAAAAGAAAATGTTTTCGGCGAATGGAAAGACAACCTACAAAGAAGAATTCGTCACCTCAGGCGGAATCGATCTGGATGAAATACATCCGGAAACCTGTCAGTCGAAGCGATTTCCAGGATTATTTTTTGCCGGAGAAGTTCTAAATGTCGATGGCGTGACGGGTGGATTCAACTTTCAGGCCGCCTGGAGTACAGCTTTTAGTGCATCGGCTGAAATTGTCCGCTCACTGAAATAGCGTTCCGGTTTCAGCTTTTGTGAAACGCAACACCCCCCGAAACCACAAACTTCATCGCTTCTGCGCTTTTCCAATCCATGGGTTGAATCCGGAGAACCGGCACCAGCATCACTTCACCGGAAATGTTGTAGGAATGTGGAAAATAAACGGCGGTGTAGTCTGTGTTCAGCACGGGTTCAATTGATTTCTGGGTAATGAATCCCACCTTGAGAATGCCGGATCCCGGAACCAGTTCCACCAAAACCGGCTGGTCAAACTTTCGCTTATCTCCCACAAAGGCAGAAAGGAGGTCTTTCAGAGAAGAATAAATAAGGGCTGCCAGCGGAACTTTGGTGATAATTTTCTCCAGATAGCCCAATAAAGGATTGATGAGAAGTGTCTGACTCAGGGCTCCGATCATAGTGATGGAGGAAACCAGAATCAAAATTCCCAGACCTGGAAACTCAATGTGCAACAGCTCATCCACATACCGAAGGGCCGACACAAGAATGTAAATCGTAATGGTCACAGGCGCCACCAGCACCAAACCCCGGAAAAAGGAAGCCAGTATTTTTTGAAACATGCGATTCAGAATAAATTCAGAAACGACAAATTACGGTATGTTTGGGCTTTCCACGGAAATGCCGGCCTGAATTGAGCCGGTTTGATCCGGAATTTCTCTGCAAAATTTGTGAAGGCCCCCATCAGCGAACTGATATCCAACTGGGTGTACCGGTTTAAATACCCATTTAAACTCTGGGTTTATGAGCTGATTGATCAGTGGATCCTGTTTTCTGTTCCATATCGTCCCCAAAAGAAAATACTTATTTACAGACTGGATCTGATCGGGGATTACCTGATGTGCCGGCCATTTTTTTCGGTTTTGCGGAGAGAGAAACGTTGGGAAGATTTCTCGTTCTCATTAGCCGGAAACCAGCAGGTAAAAGAACTGGCAGAATCGATGGATTCAACTGTTTTTACCGATTTTATCTGGATCGACCGTGCCCGTTTTATCAACAGCTGGGGATATCGGTTCCGGATTCTGCGTGCCGTCCGTCATGCTGGATTTGAAATGGTGCTTTATCCATCCCATACCCGGCAATACTGGCTTGAGTCGATTGTTCGGGTAAGT
This sequence comes from Catalimonadaceae bacterium, assembly GCA_036759185.1. Classification (GTDB taxonomy): domain Bacteria; phylum Bacteroidota; class Bacteroidia; order Cytophagales; family Flexibacteraceae; genus CAMDMI01. The sequence goes on from DAIOVD010000106.1 coordinate 2,116, forward strand.
GGATCATCAAAAGTCTACACGGGTAAAGCGGTCGGGCATTACATGAGTTCATCCGAGAAGTCCTGGTCAGATCATGTTTACAAAAGCCATCTTTCGACCGGACCTGTCCCTTTATTTGAGTTTTACCGGAACCGTAATTTCTTCGGCTATTTTTCGGAAGAAGCTTCCCGGCTACCTGGACTGATGGATCAAAATCTTCCTTACAGTAATTCGAATTTTGAGTCCGGCCAGAAGGTTATATCAATTGCACCCGGAGCCAGTACCCGAAACCGTCGCTGGCCTTTGAGTAATTTCGGAGAACTGCTCCTGAAATTATCAGAAAGCAGGTCAATCGAAGTGAAAGTCCTCGGAGGCCCGGTTGAATTCTTGCTGGGTGAAGAATTGATTCAAATGCTGCCCGGAATTCCGGTTCAGAATCTGGCTGGAAAACGTTCCTTAACTCAATCGATGGAAGAACTTCGAAATTCAGATCTCCTGATTTCAAATGAATCATCGCCGGTTCACATGGCCGCCACCACTGGAACGACTTGTATTGTCATCAGTCAGGGAAATCATTTTGGCCGTTGGAATCCGTATCCAAAAGAGGTTGCCAGCTGGATTCAAACGGTTTATCCTGCCTCCTTCGGGGAAGTGAATGACAAATACGATTCTCTGGCGGCAATGTATCACGATGGTTCTGAGGAAGATGTGGCCGGGATTTCAGTGGACCATGTGCTGGAAGCGGCAAGGAATCTCCTGAATGGAAACTGAGTTTTCAATCAGCAACAATCAGTTGAAAAACAGGATTTTGTTATTCTCTGAAATGTTCAGCACATAGAAATTGCCAATGGCCTCACCAATGAAGATCAATTTGACCTATCTTTGGCGACCTAAAAAAATGAGTCACCAGTAAATCAGACCAGAAAGAGCGAACAATGGGATGCGGATCGTGTAGCAGTGGAGGATGTTCCATCAAGTCAGGAAGCAGTAAAACCGGCTCCTGCAGTGGCTGTGCCGGAGGTAGCTGCAATATTCTGAGCACAACCGACTGGCTGGGTGATATCATGGATTGGGTAAACGAAAGTTACCGGAATCTGGTCGAGGTTCGTTTTAAAGCAGGCCGTAAAGAATTCCATATCAACAAAACAGGTAAGCGCTTGTACACCGGAGATGGTGTAATGGTCGAAACCGGTGCGGGTTATCATTTGGGATTTGTATCTCTTCAGGGAGAAATGGCGCATCTTCAGCTGAAGAAAAAGGCACCCAAAACCAGTTTTGATGAGTTGAAAGGCATAGTCAGACTGGCAACGGATAAAGATTTCGAACGCTACGAAGAAGCCAGAAACCGCGAACTTCCTTCCTTGTACCGAACCCGTCAGGTGGTACACGAACTGAAACTACCAATGAAATTGTCGGATGTGGAGTTTCAGGCAGACGGAACAAAAGCTTCTTTCTTTTATTCAGCTGAAGAGCGTGTCGATTTCCGCGAGCTGATCAAAATGCTCGGGGGCGAATTCAAAGTAAGAGTCGATATGCGGCAGATCAGTCTCCGTCAGGAAGCCGGTCGCCTCGGAGGAATCGGAACCTGCGGACGGGAACTTTGTTGCTCTACCTGGCTGACCGATTTTAAAGGTGTGGCTACGTCGGCTGCCCGTTACCAGAATCTGTCGCTCAATCCAACCAAATTATCAGGACAGTGTGGCCGCCTGAAATGCTGCCTCAACTACGAGCTCGATACATATCTTCACGAACTGAAGGATATCCCTAAAGTGGATAAGGATCTGCAGACTGAAAAAGGATATGCTCGCCTTCAGAAGACCGATATTTTCAGGAAGGTGATGTGGTTTGCTTACAGCGGGGATGAAAGCAACTGGATCAAGATCGACATCAGCCGGGTGGCCTTCATCATAGAACAGAATAAGAAAGGTGTGAAACCTCAGGCTTTGACCGAAGAGGAGGAATTCATCATTGAAGAGGCACAATCGGAAGTGAAAAACGAAGATCTGATTGCGCTGGATAAGAAATTCTCAAAAAATAAGAAGAAAAAGAAACCGTCATCCGGATCACGGCAGGGAGGACAACCAACAGGAGGTGGCGGTAACCGACCTTCGTCCGGACCGAAACCACAGGGAAACCAGGGCAAACCCAATCCCGGAAGTGGCGCTCCAAATCCAAACCGACCTCCATCCGGAAACCAGCCTCGTCCGAATCAGGGTGGAAACCGACCACCGAATCCTCCGCGAAATAATGCGGGGAGCCAACCCAACCAACCAAAGCCAAATCCACCGGAAGGAGGTCAGCCAAGGCCGGAAGGCGGTGCCAATCCCGGACAGAATCCCAATCCTGGGAAAAAACAGGGAGGAAGGCCAAACAACCGCAACCGGGGAAATCGGGAAAACCGTCCACCTGGTCCGCCCAAGCCACCAGAAGCCTGATTAGTTTTTTTTAATCTTTCTTAGGCAGAAAGTTGACTTTTATCCCTGCTATCTGATTCCGGATATTGTGGATTTGAAGGTAATTATCTGGCAAACAACATATTATAAAATTGGGCTACATCCGCAATAAGACTTAATTTTGCGCACCTTTTAACAAACAGTGTCACAAACAAGGAACGACGGCGCCAGCAGCGATTTACTCCGGTTATTTTACCGGATCACCAACTATTGGTTGCTTTTTCTTATTTGTACTGTACTGGCTTTGGCCGTTGCTTTTGCCTATGTCCGGTACACAGAAAAGGTCTATAAAATTTCAACCACCATCCTTCTTCGGGACAATGCCTCCAAAGATTCGGGGATGGAAATGCTTTTCAAGGATCTTGGAATTGGTGGAGGCAAAAAGAATCTCGAAAATGAGATTGAAATCCTCCGGTCCTACTCCATCAGTAAAAAAGCAATTGACAGGCTCGATTTCAAGGTGTTTTATTTTGCCGAAGGAAACATCCGGACCACTGAGATTTACAAGGCGAATCCATTTGAAGTGGTCATTGATTCCATACCGGAAGAATATGCCGGTACCGCTTTCTACATAAAAAAGGTAGGAGTGAATGAATATCAGCTTCACGACCAGTATGAGAAAAGCTTCTTTGACCCTCAAAGTCATGACTTTTCCCTGACCAAAAGTAAATCCCTCCCAACCCGTGCCAATCTCAGGTTTGGGATTAGCTATGTTCTGGGTGATACCCGATTCAGGATTGACTATAACCCTGAAATTATGAAAGAGTACAATGAAGTAACGTTGTTCTTTTTCATCCTAAACGAAAGTGATCGCCTTGCAGGACAATACCAAAGCCGGCTTCAGGTAAAACAAATCAATAAACTTTCCACCATTCTGGACCTGAGCCTGGCAGGAAAAAATGTCCAGAAGGAAGCGGATTTCCTCAATACCCTTATACAGGTGTATTCAGAAAATCTGTTGGAAGAGAAGAATAAGGTGGCATCCAATACCATTCAGTTTATTGACAACCAGCTCACTGAGATCACCGTTTCACTTCAGGATGCGGAAGAGCAACTGAAGTATTTCCGGACCAATAACAAAATCATGGATCTCAGTTTTGCCGCCACAAAGGCGTTTAACAAACTGGATGCTCTGGAATCAGAAAAAGCGCAGATTGTAGTGAAGAGAAAATACTTTGATTACCTGCTCAACTATATCCGAACCAACGATGTTCTCAAAGAAGTAGTAGCTCCTTCTGCCATCGGGATTGACGATCCTCTTCTTACTTCATTGATACAGCAGTTGTCAAAGCTCATATCCGAAAGATCGGTTCTGGCTCTCACAGCTAAAGAGAAAAATCCGGCCTGGTTTGTTCTTGATGATAAAATCAATTCCGTGAAGAAGGAACTGGTGGAAAACCTGAAAAGCATCATTGCCAGTTCCCAGATTACGCAGGACGACATCAATAAGCGGATTGAAGCACTGGAGAAAAGTGTGGATCAGTTGCCGGACAACGAAAGACAACTCGTGAATATCCAGCGTAAATTCAATCTGAACGATAACATCTATACCTATCTCCTACAAAAAAGGGCAGAAGCCGGAATTTCCCGGGCCGCTAACATTCCGGATTGTCAGGTGGTGGAAGAAGCCTCGGTCCGTTCAGCCAGCCTTGTGGCTCCGAAAAAGGTCATTGTTTTTGCCATTGCCCTTTTTCTGGGTCTGATGGCACCACTGACCATCACTCTGGCCCGTATCTGGATGAATGACAAAGTCCTGAGCAAAGAAGATCTCGAAAATGAATCAAATATTCCCATTGTCGGGATGGTTGGGAATAGTGAGAACTTTGGAAATCTGGTCACCCACAACAATCCAAGAGGAGCTGTCACCGAAGATTTCCGGTCCATCAAACTAAACCTGCCCTACCTTCAGACACGAAAGGATATTCAGGTTTTGTGTGTGACTTCCTCTGTTCCAGGGGAAGGCAAAACATTTTGTTCCGTTAATCTCGCCTCGGTTTATGCCATGTCCGGGAAACGCACATTGGTTTTGTTTGCTGATTTACGAAGACCCAGGATTGACAAAGAGCTGGAGGTAAATACCGATTTCGGCTTAAGTAATGTTCTTATTGGCAAAAGTAAGCTGGCCGATGTGATTCAGGAATCATCCGTGAAAAACCTGTACGTTCTCACTTCCGGCCCGACACCTCCCAATCCGGCTGAACTTTTGGGCGACCGTAAAATGGATGAGGTAATGGAAGAACTGAAGAAATCCTTCGATTGCATCATTATTGATACTCCTCCGCTTGGCCTGGTGGCAGATAGTCTTCTGATGTTGAAATACAGCGATGTAACCTGCTATATTGTTCGCCACAACTATACACGAAAGCTGTTTCTCCGCAAGATCAATGAGATGTTTGAAGAAAAGAAAATTCACAACATCTGCCTGATCATCAATGATATTGCAGGCGATACTGTCGGGTATGGATATGGGTATGGTTACCGATATGGAGGTTACGGTTACCACCATTACGGATATTTTGATGATGAGAGCACAACATTCTGGAAAAAGCTCATCAAATCCATAACAGGCCGGTTTTTTAAGAAATAAACTAACAGATTGAAAAAGATTTTACTTGTATTTGGCACCCGGCCGGAAGCCATTAAAATGGCACCGGTTTACCTGTCACTCCTTCAGCATTCCGATCATTTTCTGGTGGAAGTGTGCATTACAGGACAGCATAAAGAAATGCTTGATCAGGTAATGGAGTTTTTTGAAATCGAAGCACACTACGATCTGAAGGTGATGAAAACCAATCAGACCCTCACGGAGCTTTCTGCCAATATTCTGATGGGGATGAAAGATGTGCTGGCGGAATCTAAACCCGATCTGGTTCTGGTTCATGGTGATACAACAACTTCAACCATGGCCGCATTGTCTGCCTATTATGCCGGAATTCAGGTTGGTCATGTTGAAGCAGGTCTCCGGACCTTCGACAAATGGGCCCCTTTCCCGGAAGAAATGAACCGTGCCATCACCGGCCGCCTGACCGATTTTCATTTTGCCCCTACACAGGGTTCCAGAAACAATCTGCTTCAGGAAAATGTGTCGGATGATTCCATCATCGTGACAGGAAACACCGTGATTGATGCCCTCCTTTTTTCGGTTGAAAAAGTCCGCAGACAGACTCCGGACCGGTGCCGGAAGATTCAGGAAAAGCTGGATTTCAGCAAGCCCGTTATTCTGGTGACAGGTCACCGAAGAGAGAATTTTGGTCAGGGCGTACTCAATATTTGTGAAGCTCTTCTAGAAATCAGCCGTTCAGCCGATGTGGAAATTGTCTACCCGGTTCACCTCAATCCCAATATCAAAGGACCTGTTCATGAATTGCTGGGAAATCAGCATAATATTCATCTGATCGAACCTTTGGATTACGAATCCTTTGTCTGGTTGATGGACGCCTCCTACCTCGTGATTACCGATTCCGGCGGTGTGCAGGAAGAAGCCCCGTCCTTAGGAAAGCCGGTTCTGGTGATGAGGGACAAAACCGAAAGACCTGAAGCGGTGGAGGCTGGAACGGTCATTCTGGTGGGCACTGATTCAGACAAAATCGTGGAAGAAACCCTTGAATTGCTCCGGAATAAAAACCGGTATGACCAGATGAGCCACCTGCACAATCCCTATGGGGATGGCAAGGCAGCCGACCGGATTTCCAAATTCTTACTAAAACATTTTCAACTTACAATCAGTCAATCAATCGCATAATCGAATGAGTGTGAAAGAACGAATCTGCATCTCAGGACTAGGCTACATCGGATTACCCACCGCTGCACTGCTTGCCAATTGTGGATATATTGTCCATGGCGTGGATGTAGTCTCTTCGGTGGTGGATACCATCAACCGGGGTGAAATTCATATTGTTGAGCCTGATCTGGATGCCTTTGTCCATGCAGCTGTAAACTCGGGGCATCTGAAAGCAGCCTTAGGTCCGGCAGAAGCAAATGTATTCATCATCGCCGTGCCGACTCCGTTTCATGTTGATCTGAGTCCGGATATAACCTATGTTTTGTCAGCAAGCCGATCCATTGCCCCTTTCCTCAAACCAGGTAATCTGGTTATTCTTGAGTCAACCTCACCGGTTGGCACAACCGAAAAAGTTAAGGCAGAGATTGAAAAAGCAGGAGTCGATACTTCGCAGTTGTACTTTGCCTATTGTCCTGAGCGGGTTCTGCCTGGTCATGTGATGAAGGAACTGATTGAAAACGACCGGATTGTGGGTGGACTTGACCCTATAAGCACCGAAAAAGTAGCGGCCTTTTACCGTACCTTCGTGAAAGGCGCCGTCCTCGAGACAAATGCCCGGACAGCAGAAATGTGTAAGCTCACAGAAAATGCAAGCCGGGATGTCAGCATTGCCTTTGCCAATGAATTGTCGATGATCTGCGATGATCTCGGAATCAATGTCTGGGAACTGATTGAACTGGCCAACAAGCACCCACGTGTCAATATTCTCCGTCCGGGAACGGGAGTTGGCGGTCATTGCATTGCGGTGGATCCCTGGTTTATTGTGGCGCAAAGTCCCGAAAAGGCCAAAATTATCCGCCAGGCGAGGGAAGTGAACAATTTTAAAACGAAATGGGTGGTGGAGAAAATCATCAATACCTGCCTGCGTTTCCGGATTGATCATAAGAAGAAGCCAAAGGTAGCCTGTCTGGGTCTTGCGTTTAAACCGGATATCGACGATCTGCGGGAATCCCCGGCTGTAGAAGTGGTGGAGAAACTTCTGGCCGAGAAAATTGATTGCCTCATCGTGGAGCCAAATGTCGAATCTCACCCGCATTTTACCCTCACCTCAATTGACAGTGCTCTGGCAGATGCCGATATCCTGGTTCTGCTCGTTGGACACAAGACTTTTAAAAAGCGTATTTTTCCGGAAGGAAAGCCTGTGCTTGACTTCGTTGGATTGCCTTACTAAATAGAAACGGAACTTTATTTTAACCTCGAAAACATGTTCGATTTTTCATACCAGGCCCCGAAAGTGATTGCCGAAATCGGTTGCAACCACATGGGCGACATGGAAATTGCCAAAGACCTCATTCGTCTGGCAAAAGAATGCCATTGTCAGGTGGCAAAATTTCAGAAGCGAAACAACCGTGAACTTCTCACCGAAGATCAATACAATGCCCCGCATCCGAATCCCTGGAATTCCTACGGAGAAACCTATGGTGCTCACCGCGAATACCTGGAGTTTTCGGCAGCCCAGCATCAGGAACTGAAAGATTATTGCGAAAGCATTGGTGTTGAATATTGCACATCCGTCTGGGATGTCACATCAGCCAATGAAATCATTGCACTCAATCCTGGATTTATCAAAGTTCCTTCTGCCTGTAACAACAATTATCCGATGCTGAAAGTGCTTCGTGATACCTATCAGGGAGAAGTGCACATCAGTTTTGGTATGACCACACAAGCTGAAGAAGAAGAAGTGGTGAAGTTTTTCGAAGAAACCGGTGCTGCGAAATCCCGGTTGGTGATTTACTCCTGCACTTCCGGATATCCGGTTCCATTTAAAGACATCTGTCTTCTGGAAATCAACCGTTTGTACAAATCATTCGGAACCCGGGTGAAAGAAATTGGATTCTCCGGTCACCATCTCGGAATTGCCATGGATGTTGCCGCTTACACATTGGGAGCCCGCTGGATTGAACGTCATTTTACCAAAGACCGTACCTGGAAAGGAACCGATCATGCGGCTTCCCTGGAAGTTCCCGGCATGCAAAAATTGGTTCGCGATCTGGAACACACGTTTGAGGCCCTTCAGCCAAAAGGAACGGAGATTCTGGAAATCGAAATGGTACAACGTAAAAAACTTAAAAACCAGAAGGTTTGAGTTTTCAGTCCTTAAAAACACTGGCTCTTATTCCGGCCAGAGGTGGCTCAAAAGGCTTGCCGAACAAAAACATCCTGCCTTTGGATGAACACCCGCTTATTGCCTACAGCATTGCAGCCGGACGGAGCACACCCCTGATTGATCGGGTGGTGGTAACGACTGATTCACAGGACATTGCCTCGATTTCGAAGCAATATGGAGCCGATGTTCCGTTTATTCGTCCTGCTGAACTGGCTGGTGATTACACAACGGACCTTGAGACGTTTCAGCATGCGCTTCAATGGCTGGAGGAAAACGAAGGATATGTCCCGGATCTGATTCTTCAGCTGCGACCAACTTCGCCCCTTCGGTTTGTACACGAAATCGAGTCCTGTATTCAGTTACTGCACAATCATCCGGATGCCGAGTCCGTACGGACGGTCACTCCATCTCCCATTACGCCATACAAAATGTGGTTCATGGATGGAGAAGATCAACCGCTCCGGCCGCTTCTTTCGGTGGACGGAATCGATGAGCCATTCAACATGCCCCGTCAGAAACTGCCTCCAACCTTCTGGCAGACCGGTACCTACGATCTCATCCGCCGGGATGTGATTATGAAACGCAATTCCATGACAGGCAAAACCATTCTTCCCATCCGTGTGGAAAATGAACATGCCATCGACATCGACGATCTGGATTCCTTCCGGAAAGCAGAGCGGGTGATGAAAAATCTGGACTGCATTCGACCTAAGCTATGACGCAACAGGATCCCGTTCTGGTTATTGGCGGAGGTTCCATCGGAGAACGCCACATTGGAAACCTGCTCACGCTTGGGTACACCGATATCGTGGTTTTGCGATCGCGAAATCTTCCGTTCAGGACAGTGGACGCATCAAAGGTCACCATTGTCACCGACTGGGAATCGGCACTGGCCTTAAAACCGATAGCGGCATTTATTTGCACACCTACTTCACTGCACATTTCGCAGGCCATCATGTGTGCCGAAAATGGCATTTCCATTCTGGCTGAAAAACCACTTTCACACAACGGGGAAGGAATTGACGAGCTGATCGCCATCTGTAAAGAAACCGGTGTGTATGTGCAGGTGGGTTACATGATGCGGTATCATCCGCATGCGGAAACAATTAAGAAATGGATTCAAGACCAAACCTGGGGAAAGCTGGTGTCCTTTTCGACACATTGGGGAGAACACCTTCCCGACTGGCATCCATGGGAAGACTACCGGGAATCGTATGCCGCACGAAAAGAACTGGGAGGAGGCGCAGCACTTACCTTAAGCCACGATCTCGATCTGGTTTTGTGGATGATTGAGTCGACTTTGGTTTCGCATCACCTGATTCAGAATTTCGCTTCCGGACTGGAAGTGAATGTGGACAGTGCAGCCGATTTTCTGCTGGGATTTGAAAATGGTGTAACGGGTCATGTTCACCTCAACTTTTTCCAGAAAGTCCCAAGAAGGGAATACCGCTTTGAGTTTACCGAGGCTTCCGTCTGTTTTGATTTTTTCAAGCATCTGATTGAAGTAAAAACAAAAGGAAACGTGGAGACCATCACCATGGAGAATTTTGAGCGAAACGATCTGTTTCTGAGACAAACAATCGGATTTTTCCGGAACATGGAGTCGTTTTCAATTGAACAATCCATACAGAATATTCAGGATGCTGCCAGAGTAACGCAGCTCTGTGATCCCTCCTGATTTCAAATCCTTACGAAAATGAATTTTTTTGACATTCACGAAAAAGTAATCCTGGTGACCGGTGCCTTCGGTCTGATCGGGAAAGAAATATCCAGAGGTTTCATTGGACAGGGAGCCAAAGTTGTACTGGCCGATCTCAATGAGGCCCGTATGCAAAGTCTGGAAATCGAACTCAGACAGGAATTTCCGGACGGAACTTTTCTTCTTCATTCACTCGATATTACAAATGACGAGAGCATTGCCTCCTGCCTGAAAGCGACCATTGATGCTTTCGGCCGGGTCGATGTGCTGATCAACAATGCGGCCATCGATGCTAAATTTGATAAAGAAAACAGCGGTCAGGTAAACCAAAGCCGCTTTGAAAATTATCCCATTGACCTTCTCCGTAAATCGGTGGAAGTGAACCTTACAGGAACCGTCCTGATGACACAGCATGTTTGCAGGCAAATGCTGTTGCAGGGATCCGGAAACATCATCAATGTGGCGTCGACCTATTCGCTGGTGGCACCCAACCAGAGTCTGTACGATTTTGGCGAGGGAACCAAGAACTTCAAACCGATCGATTACATCGCCACCAAGTCGTTCATTCCAAACTTTACCCGATACATCGCGACCTTTTATTCAAAGGACAACATCCGTTGCAACGCCATCGTACCGCATGGAATTTACAACGATCACGACGAAAAATTCCTTGTCAACTTTTCCAAAATGTCGCCACTTGGCCGCATGTGTGAGAGAGAAGAACTGAACGGACCTTTTACATTTCTGGCATCGGAAGCTTCGAGTTATATGACGGGATCAGTTCTCGTGGTAGACGGTGGCTGGACAGCCTGGTAAACAAATACAGCATCATGGCAAAAATTAAAATCTTCCTGACTGACGTCGACGGAGTTCTCACCGACGCTGGTATGTACTACACCGAATCGGGTGACGAGCTAAAAAAATTCAATACACACGATGGAATGGGGATGAAACTCATCCAGCAGGCGGGTGTGAAAACAGGCATCATAACCACAGAAAATACAAAAATCGTCGAGAGGCGGGCAGCCAAATTGAAGGTCGATTATCTTTACCAGGGCGTTTATCCAAAGGTAAATGCGGCCAAAGAAATCTGCGAAAAGGAAGGAGTGAGTCTGGATGAAGTGGCCTACATTGGTGACGACGTGAATTGCCTCGAGCTGCTTTCCTGTGTGGGACTGGCGGCCTGTCCGGCCAATGCGCTGCCTAAAATCAAGGCGATTCCCGGCATCAAAATTCTGGAGAAAGCAGGTGGGGAAGGAGCCGTCCGGGAGTTTATCGACTGGATAATGGACAACCAGCTTCATGCTTAACATCAAAAGCATTGGTGCGGTGGGCGTAATCAATGCCCTGTCAACCGTTTTAGGTCTTCTTTACTCGGTGGTTCTGGCCCGTTATTTTGGGGTTGGCACCAGTATCGAAGTCTATTTCGCTTCCACCACGCTTTTGTTTATGATCAATTCACTCACGCAGAGTGGGTTGCTGGCCGAAATTGCCCTTCCGATTTATCACCAGTACCAAAGCAACGACAGCCAGGATTCAGCCAACCGGGTCATGTCCGTCATTGTAAACTGGCTTGGCATTATGGCCATCGTATTTTCGCTGGGATCCTTTCTGGGTGCTCCCTGGTTGTTTTACTGGTCGGCTTCCGGCTTTGATGCAGAACGCCTTGAACAGGGAGTGAAGATCTTCCGCATCATTTCTCCCCTTCTGTTTGTCGAGATTATGAAATCCCAGATCAGCTCGATGGTGAACGCGGAAAAGCGGTACGGTAAAATCGAATGGGTCAACATTCTTAACCAGGTGACATCGATGATTTTCATTGTGCTTCTGGCGTCTCAGTATGAAGTATATTCGGTTGTGGCCGGACTTTGGGTGGGAGAATTGATTGCACTTGGGTATGGTGTCTACGTTTTATCAAAAACCAAATTCCGGTATTACCTGATATTAAAACACCCGGGTTTTGAAGTGACCTCCGTTTTGAAAAAGTTGGGTTTTACCTTCATTTATGTTCTGGTGACCCAACTGTTTCTCTTTTATCTCAACAGTCTCATCACAAATCTTCCGAAGGGAACGTATGCCGTGTACCGGTATGCGATGCTTATCTTTTCCAAGATTCAGGGGCTACTCATCCGTCCGGTGTCCACCATTTTCTTTTCACAGTTTTCCTCGACTTTTCATGAGGGTTCCGTCCGTCTGAAGGCATTGGTTGAAGAAACGGCCAGTCTCAGTTTTGTGATCAGTGCTTTTGCTTTTGGTGGATTGATGGCTGCCGGGCATCCGCTTCTCCGGATTTTGTGGGAAGGTGAAAAGTTTACAGGAGGCGCCATAATGGACGTATATAAAACGCTTACCATCATTTCCATTTGCCTGTTTTTCAACGCTCTGGCCATTATTTTTCGGAAAATCAGTATGACGCTGGGTAAGGTGAAGGAAATGTATCTGGGTTACATTGCCGTTCAGGCTCTGTCGTTTGTGGCGCTTCTTTTTCTCAAGGACATTATTTCGCTGGAACTGGTTCTGGCTGTCGTATTGTTAAACACCATCGTTCTGGCTTTCGTTCCGATTCTTCTGGTGAAAATCAC
>DAIOVD010000107.1:0-14524 GCA_036759185.1 Catalimonadaceae bacterium
CCTGTGTTCCCACAATTCCACCACCCAGAACAAGAACGTTGGCTGGAGCTACTCCCGGGACACCGCCCAGAAGAATACCACGACCTTTCATTGGCTTTTCCAGATACTTCGCACCTTCCTGAATCGACATCCTTCCGGCAACTTCCGACATTGGAACCAGCAATGGAAGCGACCTGTCTGTTTTTTCAACCGTTTCATAGGCCAGGCAAATCCCTTTTCTTGCCACCATAGCATGGGTCAGGGTTTCGGAACTGGCGAAATGGAAATATGTAAAGATCAGTTGGTCTTCCTTGATAAGTTCGTATTCCAGCTCGATGGGTTCCTTCACTTTCATAATCATCTCAGCGATTTTGTAAACCGACTGAATGTCAGGAAGAATCTCTGCGCCAGCCACTTTGTAGCTTTCATCATCAAAGCCACTTCCTTCTCCGGCAGTAGACTGAACGTAAACTTTATGACCCGCTTTTTTAAACTCAGCAACACCGGCAGGTGTTAGCCCAACTCTGTTTTCGTTGTTTTTTATTTCTTTCGGAACTCCAATAATCATGGTGTATTCGTATCAATTTTGGTGCGAAAATAGGGTTTTCAATATCCTGTCAATCAGATTTTTTTTCGGGCATAAAAATTGACTGAAATAGTTCGGAATACTGCAAGGCAAATTGAGAATGTAATTTTGAGCTTTGGCTATATCCTTCTTACTTTGTCGATTCTTTCTTAATCCAACTCTTTACGGGAAAGATACCCTAATAAGCATGCGCAAACTCGTTCTTTCAGTTTTTACGTTTCTTCTATTTTGCAGTTGCCTTCTGGCTCAGTCTTTCAACACTTCATCTTTTAAAACAGGAATGAAAATGTTTGATGACGGAGATTACAGAGAGGCGATTCCATACCTTTTGGAAGCCGTCCAGAGTGACCCGGAGTCTGAAAACTCAAAGGCGTTGGATGCAAACTTCTTTTTGGGAGTTTGCTATCTGAAAGTTGGGGAAGGTGGAAACGGGTTGCCTTATATGCAAAAGGTTTATGAGCTGGATAAAGAGTATTATCCTGAAATAGAATACATGATGGGCCAGTGTGCTGAAGATGCCCTCAAGTTTAATGAAGCATTGAAGTACTATGATAACTTCCTTAAATTGGAAGGTGTAAAAAAGGATCCGGTCATTTTGGGTGAAGTTACCAAGCATATTGAGGAATGCCGGAATGCCAAAGATCTGATTGCCAATCCTGTAAAAGTGAAAATTGAAAACGTGGGTCCGATCATCAATGGTACTTTCCCGGATTATACTCCTGTGATTACAGCAGATGAATCAATTATGATGTTCACATCCAGGAGGGAAGGAAACCTTGGTAAAAATACATCATCTTACCTGGACCAGGAAGAGGTTTTTCCTATGGAGGATATTTACCAGTCAACCCGTGTAAACGATAAATGGACCGAGCCTGTTAATCTTGGATCTCCTGTTAATACAGAAGAACACGATGCGGCCATTGCCCTTTCACCGGATGGATCACAGTTGTTCATTTACAAAGGAAGTCAGGAAGGAGATATTTATGTGTCAAAAAAGAAAGGGTTGCAGTGGACTGAGCCAAAGTCATTGGGTAATAAGGTGAACCTTCCCAAGTCATCCGAATTGTCCTGTTCCATTACCGCGGATGGAAAGACTTTGTATTTTAGTTCGAACAGACCAGGCGGTTACGGTGGACTGGACATCTGGAGAAGCCAGCTAGTAAAAGGTGAATGGAATGAGCCGATGAACATGGGACCAAAAATCAATACACCGGAAGATGAAGATGCTCCTTTCATTCACCCGGATGGAGTCACACTTTACTATAGTACAAAAGGAAAGAAAACCATGGGCGGGTACGACATTGTCCGGACCTCACTTGAAAAAGGCGGATGGTCTGAACCTGAGAATATGGGTTATCCGATCAACTCGGTTCAGAATGATATTTATTTTGTGTTGTCGGCAGATAATAAGCATGGGTACTATGCCAGTTATCATGAAGGAGGTTATGGAAAGCATGATATTTTTATGATCTCCATGTCAACCCCAGAGGTTGTGGCAGAACTCAATTCGGCCAAGGCAAATACTAATATTGCTTCAGGGACAGATCCAAAAGGTGAAGGCCCGAAAAAACTGGCGACAGTTGCAGTAAACAATACCAAAAGCAGGGTAACTCTCCTCAAAGGTGTGGTGACAGATGCACTGACGAAGCAACCGATGGAGGCCAATATTTCGGTGGTGAACCTGAAAACAGGCCTTAAGGTTTCGGAAATCAACTCCAACTCGGCAACTGGTGCTTACCTTGTTATTCTCCCAGCAGGTAAAAACTATGGCATTACAGTTACAGCTCCAGGCTATCTGTTCCATTCTGAAAACTTCGATCTTTCAGATACCGCAGAATACCAGGAAGTAATTCGTAATGTGAGTCTGAACAAAGCACAGGTCGGTGCCCGTATCGTTTTGAGGAATATTTTCTTTGATTTTGATAAGGCAACACTTCGTCCGGAATCCAATCTTGAGATTGACCGTTTAAGAAAAATTATGCTGGAATACCCTTCAATGAAAATCGAGATTTCCGGGCATACCGATAATAAAGGTTCTGGCGATTATAATAAAAAGCTAAGTCAGACAAGGGCAAAAGCGGTTTTGGATTTCCTTGTAAAGAAAGGAATTTCACCAGATCGTATGACATCCGCAGGTTACGGGTTTGACCGTCCAATGGCTCCAAATGATACGGAAGCCGGCCGACAGTTGAACCGAAGAACCGAATTTGAAATCAAGGCTTTCTGATCGAAACCTGAGTAACAAAAAGGGGCGGAGATGGCTACATCTTCGCCCTTTTTTTGGGCATAACTTCGATATGATACCTTGAGTCTAAAAAACTTCTCACATTCGATGGGCTTCATAATCTGAAGGTGAAATTGCTTTTCTTCTTTAGAACAAACAAAGCAGCTTGGTCCCGGGCCGGATCCTGGGTCTGATAGTTTTCCTTGATGATTTTTGGGGTAATCAGCCCTTGTATTTTTCTGAATGGGGGGGGCGTTTCAATTACCACAGGAAGGTTCCTGCATTAAAATTATTTCTATCCTGTTTCTTTAGTTTAAACAAGTCCTGCCATATAGCCAACTCAGGTTTTTGAATTCGAATGCCTCCTGAATGTGCAATTCAGGAAATGAGAATGAAGTTGGCAATTGCCTTTTCCAAACCTGTAAATTAAAAAAGCCACCCTTTTGAGGTGGCTTTTTTAATGTCGAAAAACGAATAAAATTAGCCTTTTATGGCTGCTCCACGCTTTACCTGACCTTTGGTTTTGGGAGCCATTATTGGTTTTGCCGGTAAAACAGCAGGTGCAGCAGGTGCCGGGCTGGTTTGCAAAACCGGAGGTGCAGGGGTTGGTACCGGTTCAGGCATTGTTTGAACCAGTTTCATCTCATTGATCAGGTTCTGAGCATTGGCATATTTGTCGATTGTGAACAATACATACCGGATGTCGCAGCTGATGGTTCTTTGGTAGGTTGGCTCAAATGCGATGTCACCGCTCATAGCTTCCCAGTTTCCATCAAAGGCAAGGCCAATCAGTTCTCCGTTTCCATTGATGACCGGGCTGCCTGAGTTTCCACCCGTGATGTCTGTATTTCCAATGAAGCCAACCGGAACAGTACCGTTTTCAGCCCAGCGGCCATAGTCCTTTTTCTGGTACAATTCTTTCATTTTGGCAGGAACCACAAATTCATCGTTTGATGGATCTTCTTTTTCCATAATGCCATCCAACGTGGTTTTGAAATCGTAGAAAACAGCATCCTTCGGACGGTACGCTCCAATTTTACCGTATGTCATCCGCATTGTGCTGTTTGCATTCGGATAAAAATTCTTCCGGTCTTTCATCAGTTGCATGGTTCCATCCACATACAGACGGTTGCAACGAGCCAACTCAATGTCCAAAGGCATGGTTTGTGGCTGGATGTTTTTGGTGAAATTGCTGAAAAAGGAAATCGCAGCTACATATGCCGGGTCTTTTTCCAGGACCTTTGCTTCCGGTTTATTAAGGAAGGCTTCTAATTTGGCCTGCGATGTAAACATTGATTTGGCAAACACATCTTCGGTCCACTTGTCGATGTCACCTTTATACTTGTCTTTCAACGTAACCCGCAGAATGTCAGGTTGCTGATCTTCCACGACATCCTGTTTGAACATTTTCATCATGGCGGCAAAAAGTTTTTTATCCACTGCCATATCAAAATCTTTAAAATGTTCCGCCAGACCCGCTTTCAGTTCAGCCGCCTGCTTGGTTACATCTTCCGGTTTGGAGGCACTTCCATCTTCTGGTTTAAGTGCCTTCATCAGACCCTGGAATGCAAGAGCCAATTGATTTGCTTCTGAACCCAACGCTGCTTCCTGAAGGTAAACGCCCGATTTTCTGAATTTACGCTGCTTTTCAAATACGGCGCTCATATCAGCCAGTACGGTTCCGTACTTTGCTTTTCTTTCCGGATTGGCATCTGCCCATTGCTGAAAAGCCGTTTCTTCTGCCAGTTTTTTATCCACTACATCCAGACGGTTCAGCCCTTGGCTTTGTCCGATAAAATATTTCCAGTAGTTGGCAATCTGAGCATATTTCGAAGCATACTTGATACGGACAGCCGGATCGGCATCCATATTTTCCTTCATCAGTTTTAGCTTTTTGTCGCGGATCGCTACAATGGATGGATTTTGAATATCAAGGGCCATTTTCACACCATAGGAACTGAGGAACCGATTTGTTCTGCCTGGAAATCCAAAGATCATTGTGAAGTCACCTTCTTTCACTCCTGATGTCGAAACCGGAAGGAAATGTTTTGGTTTCAAAGGAACATTGTCTTTGCTGTATGGAGCCGGCTTTCCGTCTTTACCCATGTAAACCCGGAAAAGAGAAAAATCACCTGTGTGACGTGGCCACATCCAGTTATCAGTATCACCTCCGAATTTACCAACTGATTCAGGAGGAGTTCCAACCAGGCGGACATCACGGTAGGTTTCATACACCATCAGGTAATATTCGTTGCCATCGAAAAATGCTTTCACTTCAGCATCATAACCAGTACCCTGAGTGGCTTCTTTTTTGATGATCTGCATCTCTGCATCAGCTGCTTTCCGACGTTCCATTTCCGGCATTTTGTCGTTTACTTTAGAAAGAACACGCTGTGTGATGTCTTCCATTCGAACCAGAAAGCGAACAAACAGGTCCGGATTCGGAAGTTCTTCCTCTTTTTTGTAGGCCCAGAAACCGTCTCTCAGGTAATTTTTTTCAACCGACGAATGCGATTGAATGGAGCCGTATCCACAGTGATGGTTGGTCAGAATCAGACCTTCAGGTGAAATAATTTCACCTGTACAAAATCCGCCGAAAGATACAATGGCATCCTTCAGACTGGAAGAATTGACGCTGTAAAGTTGCTCAGCGGTAAGCTTGCAGCCGGCTTTCTGCATGTCGCCAATATTGAGGCGGGCAATGTGCAAAGGCAGCCACATTCCTTCATCGGCTTTGACCGCCTGGCTTCCAAAACTCAGGATGGAAGTCAGAATCAACGCCCATTTTTTTGTTGTATTCATTCTCAAAATGATCGGTGTTTTAATAAAAGAGGTGCAAAACTAATTGGGAAGATTTCTTATCCCACCATATGGTCTTTCAATGGGGGAAAAAAATGTTAAATGGTGTTTTGGTTACGCTGCATGGATCAGGCGTTTTCCTTCATGATATCCCGGATAATTTTAAACAAGCCGGTGGACAGGAAAAATAAAAGACCCACAACAGAGGATGTGCTTTGATTCCAGCCCATCAGAGAACCGGCATATTTTCCGATATAGTATCCGGCCAGAATAAAAAATACCAGCTGGAAAGCCATGCCACTGTATTTCAGGTAAGGATTCATGAATAAAAAAGGCCGGTTTTGATCCGGCCTTTTTCTAATTTCGATTGAATCTTAAACAGATGCAGCAACCGGTTTTTTCATGTTATTGGATCCGTTCAACGAAACTTCTTTCGAAACGGCGCCCATTTTACAGCTGCCATTAAATTTCGCTCCGGCCTCAATAATCAGTTTCCCGGTATTGATGTCTCCATGAATTGTACATGAATTTTTGAGTGTCAGCATTTCCGTCACCTCAACTTTTCCAACTACTTCACCCGAGATTTCTGCGTGGACAGCGGAAAGATTGCCTTCCAGAACAGCAGAACTGCCCAGAATTACTTTTGCTTTACAAAACAGATTTCCTTCGAGTTTGCCATCAATACGGATGTCATTGCTTGTGTCAATGTCACCAGTAATGGTGGTTCCTTTCCCTATCACATTCATAGAGTTGGGGCTGGATACGTAAGGGTTGGGGGTCTCCATGACCGGGGTAGGGGTGGAAGGCTGATACACTTCCTTTTCTTTAGAGTTGTTTCCAAAAAGTGCCATAGTTTCAACTTGATTGTATTTTCCAGATTGTTTCGATTGCTTTTTTTAGGCAAGTGCGCCTGCGGCTGTCATGACCTTGAGCATGGTAGCACCGATTTCAGCGGGGCTGTCCACAACCTCAATTCCATTTTCCCGCATAATCCTCATTTTCGCTGCTGCTGTGTCATCCGCTCCGCCAATGATGGCTCCTGCGTGGCCCATTCTGCGTCCTGGAGGCGCTGTTTGACCGGCGATAAAGCCGACAACGGGTTTGCGGTTACCGTCAGCCCGAACCCAACGGGCGGCATCGGCTTCGTATGTTCCGCCGATTTCTCCGATCAGAATGATACCGTCTGTTTCCGGATCGTTCATGAGCATTTCGACTGCCTGCTTGGTGGTGGTTCCAATGATTGGATCTCCTCCGATTCCGATGGCGGTGGAAATACCCAAACCAGCTTTTACAACTTGGTCAGCGGCTTCATATGTGAGCGTTCCGGATTTGGATACAATACCGATACGGCCTTTTTTGAATACGAAGCCAGGCATGATCCCAACTTTCGCTTCTTCCGGTGTGATGACACCCGGGCAGTTTGGCCCGATGAGCACAGATTTGCGATTTTTCAGGTAGTCTTTCACTGCGATCATGTCTTTCACCGGAATGCCTTCTGTGATGCAGATGATCACTGCTATTCCGGCGTCAGCTGATTCCATAATGGCATCAGCAGCAAATGCAGGTGGAACAAAAATAATGGAAACGTTTGCACCGGCTTTGGCCACTGCTTCCGAAACCGTATTGAAAACCGGCCTGTCAAGATGTGTTTGTCCGCCTTTACCAGGCGTAACCCCACCCACGACAGTTGTGCCATACTCAATCATCTGCTGTGCGTGAAAGCTGCCTTCAGAGCCGGTAAAACCCTGAACAATTACTCTTGAATCTTTGTTAACCAGTACACTCATGTATTAATATCGAAAATGGATGTTTTGCGAGGCCACAAAATTACCTGAAAATAGGAGCGAGGCAAATTGAAAATTAAGATTAAGAAAGGTTTGTTTGTTCCAATTACATTCCCTCTATATTTGCGCAACAATTTCAGACATGAAGAAGAATATCTTACTAATTGGTTGTCTTGTCGTTATGGCCTCATGTGGCCGATACAGCAAGGTGGTTGACCTTCCAAAAAAAGATCAGAAACAGGAAAATCCCCGGGTTTTCGGCGAAGTTGAGGGACCAGCTTTGCAATCTAAGGTCACGTATCCGGCTCCTGCTGACGCAGCGGATCAGTCGGCCCGTATCAAAGAAATTTTATTCAATGGCAAGAAGCCGGTCAGTGCTCCTGTTGCTCAGGAAGTTTCAGCTCCAGCTACACCGGAAACTGCTCCAGTTGACAGCGCTGCCACAAAATAATTTTAATTTTTTTGTGCAGGACTATTGCATTGTGAAAACATACCTCTAGTTTTGCACCACTTTCTTCCTTAGCTCAGTTGGTTAGAGCACCTGACTGTTAATCAGGGGGTCCTTGGTTCAAGCCCAAGAGGAAGAGCAGAAGGGCAGCCCAAGGCTGCTTTTTTTTTTACCGTTCAATCATCGAAGCATACCATGCAATTCATTGTTTCTTCTTCGTTGCTACTCAAGAATCTCTCGCAGATTTCAGGAGTGGTTTCCACCAATCCGGTTATTCCGATCCTGGAGAATTTTTTGATCGATGTGGCGGATGGAGTGCTGACCGCAACTGCATCTGACCTTCAGACAACGGCAAAAATTTCGATTCCGGTTGAAGCAGATGAAGCTGGTACCATTGCGGTTCCTGCTAAAATTTTCCTTGAAACATTACGGAATCTGCCCGAACAACCCATCTCCGTCAATATTGATGAAGAGACTTACAGCATCGAGATCACTTCAGAAAATGGTCGCTACAAAGTTTCCGGCGCCAATTCGGTTGATTTTCCAAGGGTTCCTGCCGTAGCCAATGCGTTTTCCATTTCAATGGAAGCCAATTCTCTTAACCGTGCCCTGAGCAATACGTTGTTCGCCACCAGCAACGACGAAATGCGTCCGAGTATGAGTGGCGTATTCCTACAGTTAAAATCTGATAAAACGGTTTTCGCTGCTACAGATGGACACCGTTTGGTCCGGTACCAGAGAGCAGACCTGATTTCTCCCAATGAAACCTCGATTTTGTTGCCAAGAAAAGCGCTTCAGATTGTGAAAGCTCTCCTGCCAAGCGACAAGACTTTATTGAAGCTCAACTTCAATTCATCCAATGCCTTTTTTGAGTTTGGCAACATCGAACTGATCTGCCGTTTGATCGATGAGCGTTTTCCGGAATATGAAAACGCAATTCCACTCAACAACCTCAATGTAATGACAGTGGAGCGCCTGGAATTACTCAATTCATTGAAACGTATTTCCATATATTCCAACAAAGCAACCAATCAGGTTCGGTTTTCCATTAAGGCAACTGAGCTCCAGATTTCAGCTGAAGATGTGGATTACAGCAACGAGGCTTCTGAAAAGCTGAGCTGTGAGTACAATGGTGAAGAAATGGAAATTGGTTTCAGCTCAAAACTGATGATGGAAATGCTGAACAACATTTCATCCAATCTGGTTGATCTGGAAATGTCGGCTCCAAATAAGGCGGCATTATTGATTCCAAAAACACTGGAAGACGGAGAAGAAATCCTGATGCTCATCATGCCGGTGATGCTGAATTCAAATCTGTAGATACATAAAGTAAAAAAAGAGCCCTGCCGAAAGCGGGGCTTTTTTTATGGCGCTAATTCAGGAAATCAATTCCTATACTGGATTGGTTTAAGTGGAATCGTTTGAGTTATGCCTGGTTCCTGCGTTTCTGTTGGAAATCCTTTCTGTATTTCTTCAGATACCTTTTTTTCTCTTTGGCCGTCATTTTATCGAACGCATGGGCGTTTCCACCAATGTTCAGAAAGTCATTCGGGAGGCGATCGGGTAGTTTCGGTTTCATATTAAAGCCCCCAACAAAAACCGCATAGAAAAACAGAGATCCTCCTCCGATTTGGGTCATTGTACCAAGCAGGTCTGTTGTTTGCCATTCTTCCATGACTTTTCCGTTTTTGATTTTCCGCATGAAGATTCCATTTACTTCCAGATTCTTTTTTGTGGCTGGAGCTCCCATAAATTTACCGGTGTTGACCGCTTTTGAAACGAATCGGATCGACACCATATCGCCCTCTTCAACTGTATTATCAAGGTACATTTCGAAATTTGAGAACGCAGAACGCATACTCTGCATGAACCCGATGTATTGATTTTTTGAAAACGTATAGCCATCTCCCCGATAAACAAAGTTGTCATCCAGAAGACTGTCGAGCCTTGTCCAGTTTGCTTCCAGAA
This sequence comes from Catalimonadaceae bacterium, assembly GCA_036759185.1. GTDB lineage: Bacteria > Bacteroidota > Bacteroidia > Cytophagales > Flexibacteraceae > CAMDMI01. Next base: position 9,789 of record DAIOVD010000107.1, read on the forward strand.
TGGATTGTGATACCAGGATCGCCGTTTTCGCAGTTTCGGAATTGGCGTTGGACTTTTTAACTTCCAGCCGGGCTATGTACTGACCGCTCATTTTTGAAATGGAGGCCAGCATAATCAGGAAAGTAAGGATTGTAATTTGCCGCATGTTATGTCGAACTTGGTTGGTTTCAGAATTTTCTTTTTGGACGGGCTTGTTTCACTTTAAACAAAACCACAAACAGGGCATATCCCAGAATAGCCCGGAATCCGATTTGAGACATCACACCCAACAGATCAGTGGTTTGCCATTCTCTCATTACTTTTCCGTTTTCAACCACCCGCATAAACATCCCATGAATTTCCAGATTCTTGCCATTGGAAGGTGCACCCATAAATGAGCCTGTGTTTACAGCAGTGGAAATGAACTGGACCGAGGCCATGTTCCCATCCACCAACACATTGGGGAAAATCATTTTCAGATTTGAAAAGGCAGATTTCATATCCTGCATAAAACCGATGTATTCATCTTTTGTGAAAATGAATCCATCTCCTGTGTACGTGAAATTTTCATCGAGCAGGAGGTCCAGCGCTTTCCAGTTGCCGTCCATGATGGCCAGTGAAACAGCGAGTGCTGTCTTTTTTACGTCTTGTTTTTCCATGTTGCGGTTACGTTTTTTTGAACGTCCAAAAGTGAATTGTTCCATGCAGGAACGATGACTGCTTACTAAAAAGCAAGTGCTGTCAATTTGGTAAGTGACTCATCTGACGAGTACATTTGAATTCCTCTTCGCACTTTTATGAAACGATACAAACTGGATGGTACGTATTTTTATTGCCCGGTCGATCTCACCTTATCCATCATAGGCGGCCGGTGGAAAAGTCTGGTATTCTGGAACCTTCGGCACGGAACATTGAGATTTGGTGAACTCAGGAAGATTCTGGTCGGGATCAACGACAAAATGTTATCCCAGGTATTGAAAGAATTAGAGAAAGCAGGGATTGTGCACCGGAATGCACTGGGCGGAAACCCACCCAAAGTGGAATATTCCCTCACAGAAGAAGGACGGAAACTCCTCCCGGTTATGCGGCAGATGGAAGAATGGGGTGAGCGGTTTGCAGTAGATCCAGCCAAAGATCTGGCGGCAAGTACTGTTTGAATCGCAATTTTCCTGAAAGCTTTCTTATTCAATCCAAACCATCTGAAGGTCTTCTTTTGGGTATGGTTATGTCCCTGTTGACGTGGTTTCTATGTCGATCGGTATTTCTTTCAACAGAAATACGGCTCCCCTTTTTTAGCGAAGTAAATGGACTTGCTGAAAGGCTTCTCCAGGTTGTATGGTTCTGAAATTGATTTGGGATTTATTGCAGAAGATATCCATTTTGTTTTCAAATTTGGAAGATGGATTCCTTAGATTATTAACCATGACGATTCCCCCGAAACAATCATTTACCTGGATTTTGCCGCTGGCAGTCGCTCTTGTTTTTTCATCATGTAACAAACATGAACACGATCCTGAGCCCACAAATGGAGCACTGATGTTTCATATCCATACGATGGCTGACACAAATGAAGTGGAGGATTATGGAACCGAATATACACTCACCGGTGGCAGGAAAATCAAGATTGATCAGGCTCAGCTATACATTTCTGAAATTGAACTGATTAAGCCGGATGGCTCTTTTTTTCCTGTTTCAGGGAGGGTCATTTTTAAAAAACTGGAGTCGGAAGAATACGAAATCGGGGAAGTTCCGATCGGGAGTTACAAAACAATCCGGTTTAAGGTGGGTCTTAATCCGACTTTAAATGCTTCTACACCTCTTGCTTCAGACACCGTACTTAACCAACCTTCGATGTGGTTTGGAACCAGTTCGCAACCGGATGGTTATGTGTTTGCGAATTTTAAAGGAAGCATCGATACATCGGTTTCTGTTAATGGTGCGGCACTCACCAGATTTGAATTCAGGATTGGAACCAGCGCACACTTTCAAACCGTTACGCTTCCTGACCAGGAATTCTCAGTTTCAAAATCCGGCGGCGTGGTTCATTTTGAGATTGATTATGCCAGGCTTCTCAAAAATGTGAATCTGAAAGAGCCGCTTTTTGTGACAGATAAGTCCGATAATTCATCCGGACTGGCCGGCACAGTGGCACTCAACATCCTGGATTTATTCGGATATCACAATTAGAAAAAATACCACCGGGTTTTGTGCAGCAAAGGCGATTTGCCGTTGTGATCCATTTTGCCCTGATTTAGTAGAAACTGTAAACCAGGAAAAATGTCGAATCAATACGATTGGGATTGCCCGATCTTTTTGGTGGGTTGAAAGGAGACTAGTTTTCCGGAGCCCCTTGTTTTACCCACAGTTTGAATTTTGCCAGGTCATCGGCAGTCAGTGCTTTTGGTCCTTCCGAATAGGCAGGAGGCATTCCTCCACCGTCATCGAATACGCGGCTTTTAATCAGACCCGCATCAACTTTCGCTTTCAGGTCTGTGTACGTTGTAAAATCACCTGGTGAGCCCTGGTTGGAATTCGATACATGGCATCGTTGAGCACCTGTCCCGGTGCAATACATTGTGATGATGGGTTTTATGGTCACACCATAGTGGATGGTGGTATCGGCAACAGGTGTCGGGTCGTCTTTTTCCCGTGAATCATAAGAACACGAGCAAGCCAATAGTAAAAGGAGAGGGAGTAGATTTTTCATGAAGTTCAAACATAGATAAAATGACCAAACAATTTCACCGGACGTACTGAAAGTTGAAATTGAGAGCCTGACATTTCCTGAAAATTGGAAAAGTGAACAGATTCCCGGCCCGACATTTGCTTATTTTACCGATTCAAACCAACCACCTCTATGGCAATACTGGTCATCATCATATTCATTCTTGGCTATCTGGCCATTGCTTTTGAGCATCCGTTAAAACTCAATAAAGCCGCTTCTGCCTTATTGACGGGTGTTTTTTGCTGGACGGCTTATATGCTCAGCGGGGTAGAAAAAGATGAGGCCGTTGGACAATTGATGCATCACCTGGGTGACATTGCGTCCATTCTCTTTTTCCTGTTGGGGGCCATGACCATCGTGGAATTGATCGACGGACACAACGGATTCAGCCTGATCACCGATCAAATTAAAACACGGAGCAAGGTGAAACTCCTTTGGATCATCACCATCCTCACGTTCTTTATTTCATCGGTCCTCGACAATCTGACTACGGCAATTGTGATGACTTCCCTCACCGCGAAGATTCTCTCACATAAGGAAGACCGTCTCTGGTTTGTAGGAATGATAATCATAGCAGCTAATGCCGGCGGGGCCTTTTCTCCTTTGGGCGACGTCACCACCACCATGCTCTGGATCGGCGGGCAGATATCCGCTGTGAACATCATCCTGCAATTGTTTATTCCGAGCATTCTGGTGTGTCTTGTACCTCTGTTGATTTTAAGTCCCCGATTCCGGAAGGAATCGTTTGAGTTTAAGAAGAAGGAAGAAAATAAGGGCGACCAAAAAGATTCCCGGATCATCCTGCTGGCGGGCCTGTCGTTGCTTCTCTTTGTGCCGGTGTTTAAAATGGTGACTCACCTTCCGCCATTTATGGGAATACTTCTGGCATTGGGTCTGTTGTGGATTCTGCTGGCAATTCTTCACGAAAGCAAACCGCCGGAGCAAAAATCAAAGTTGTCTGTGACGCATGCTTTGGAGCGGATTGATACCCCCAGCATTCTATTTTTCCTGGGTATTCTGCTGGCGGTTTCGGCTTTGGAGTCGTTTCACATTCTCAAATTACTTGCCACCTTCCTGGACCAGATGCTCGGCAATAATTATGTGATTGCCACGGTACTGGGCTTACTTTCTGCTATAGTGGATAATGTTCCGTTGGTGGCAGCAGCTCAGGGAATGTATGACCTGGTATCCTTCCCGACGGACCACTATTTCTGGGAACTGATCGCCCTCACAACCGGAACGGGTGGAAGTGTGATCATCATCGGTTCTGCTGCGGGTGTTGCCGCGATGGGTATAGAGAAAATTGACTTCATGTGGTACTTAAAAAACATCAGCTGGCTCGCTCTGGCTGGTTTTCTGGCAGGAATCGGTTTCTTTATTCTACAGCGGAATCTGATTCATGGCTGAGATGTGACAGATGGTGTAAATCGGATTTCTTTTATTTTTGTTCCACAAACTAATTACGATGAGTAAAAATGAAATTCGGTCCGAAACCTTGCTCTATGTGGACAATGCCAAAGAAATTCTAAGCACCAAAGCCGGTAAAGAAGGCAAGTTTTACAACGACCCGAAGTACATCAAAATGGCGGGAAATACGCTTTGGAATGGAGCATTGCTGGCTCTTGATCACAAATTCCCCGAAATCAAAAAAGGAAAGGGGCGCCCTGACCAAACCAAATACCGACAGAGGATCAACGATGAGAAGGTGTCAAAAATGTTTGACCAGGGATACTACTATTCCCAGCTTGTGATGGGTTATGACGGACAAAGAATGGTGGCTGTTGTAAAGGAGGCAATTGATGATATAACAGGTATCATCATTTGGGCAACGGAGTCCTGATTTTCCATCTTTAGATTTCTTCAGATTTATCAGGGATTGATATCCGTTCTCTGGAAAAAATTGAATGATAATGTTCTTGGGAACCTTACTATTTGAATCAGTTTATGACCAGAAAACCATATTCCTCATCTTCGATAAACCTTTTGATTTTCTGTTCGTTTTGAGTTCAGCAATTTTCTTTTCAATTTTTTC
>DAIOVD010000108.1:0-14364 GCA_036759185.1 Catalimonadaceae bacterium
GACTTCCAGGGGCAATCGGTGTATTCGGTCTGCACCGAAAACGGCTCATTGCCTGCAGGCTGGGGATACTCGTACTCGAAATAATTGACCATTTCCTCAAAACGGACGGCATCGGCCGGAGGAACCTGGCCGGCATTCAGCATCCGGCGAATGTTGGCATACGAGCTGCGGTCGACATCGATGCTGAAGGTAGAGAGCGGCTTGAGGATGGCGCCCTGAAAACGGTTTTCAACAATTTTATTGTACTCCTCGTTGGGATCGACGGAATCGGAATGCTTCTTGTCTTCGAACACCAGGGCATTTCCTTTGATCCGGGAAACTTCATCGTTGGAGTCTTCCAGCTTTGCTCCGGCACTGCCATACGTCCCTTTCCATTTTTGAACTGAAGCAGATCCGCTGATGGTTTTCTGAGCTACTTGCATTTCAACATTCTTCATATCGGGTTTTGATTCTCTGGCCTGAGGAATTACTTTCTTCATCAGAGACCAGGTAGACGAAACGATCTGTCCTTTTTTTACGATGATTCGTTTAACAATTCGCTTTTGACAGGTCTGGTGCTGAATTTCCAGGTCATAGGTATCGGGCACAAGAGGCACGAAGGCAAACATTCCGGCTTTATCCGTGACCATGGATTTAAGGAGAACCGATTTCTTTTTGAGAAACACCGATGCTTTGGCAAGCGGAGCATGTGCCGACGAATCACGGACGGTACCTTTCAGTCCCGTCTGCGGGGACTGGGCCCGAACCGAAACCGAAGACAACAGAAAAATGAGACAAGAGAACCGGAAAAGAAGAATTTTCATAAAGTGTTTGGTAAACAGGTGAAGAAATCGAAACCTGAAAAGTCTCTCCATTTTGGATTTAACCCCGAAACGGACAGTACATTTTCAAGACGGATTGCTTAACGGGAAGAGGGAAGAGATATTTTGAATTGAGAATGAGGAAACGGGACTTTGAACGAATTCAGGAGATGCCGGAAACGAAGGATTTCACATCGATGGCGGTTTATGCCCAATATTTCAGGGTAGTTCAAATGGAATTGCTTCCTGCACATTGCAATTGAAAATCAATTCCCTACAACGAACGTGTTATTGTTCCGGCTGAAACTTAGAGGGACTTTTGCACTTCTCATCGAACAACAATTCAAACATGAAATACATTTTCCCCTTGCTCTCCGTTTTCCTGATTCCCTTTGCCGATGCGCAGAACTTTTCACCCGATCCAATTTTTGGAACAAACGGACTGGTGGAACAAAACGTTGCCGCCGGGACATCAAGAATGAATGCGATTTCGGTCGCTTCCAACGGAGCCATCTTGACCGCTGGAAATACAAACAACTTCTCCTCTGATTTTGTCGTCAACCGTATTTCGGAATCCGGGACGCCTGACAATTCTTTCGGAACGGCGGGAACGGTGAGCATCGATTTCACAAATGGACTGGACAACCTCAAATCCATGGCCTTGCAAAGCGACGGAAAGATTCTGGTTGCAGGAAGTTCCCGTCTGAACAATGTTACATCCTGTGTGGCATCGCGTTTACTTGCCAACGGGACCATCGACAATTCGTTTGGCGACAATGGCTATCTCAAATTTATGGCCACAGGTACCACCTCTTTTTCCACCATAGAAAAAACAGTCCTGCTTCCGGATGGCAGCATTCTGGTGGGAGGATATTTTCTTCAGAATGGAGTCTACAGAGGCTTCGTCCGCAAATACCTGGCAAACGGAACACCTGATGCAAATTTTGGGACTTCCGGTCAGACTACCATCAACTTTTCAACCGCAACAGCCAGTAGCTACGTGTTCGATCTTTTACCAGAAGCCAACGGAAAAATTGCCGTTCTGGGACAAAACTACACCACCCGCTTCCTCATTGGAATGGCCCGCCTCAGCAGCACCGGTGCACTGGATACAGGTTTTTCAACGGACGGAGTCCTCAACTTTTCTTTCGCAACCGGCCAGAACTATGCCACACGCCTTTTCAAACGAAACGACGGCAAATATGTGGCCGCCGGATATGCAAACACCGCCACAACCAACTACAAAGTGTGCACCGCCAGGCTGGAAACCAACGGCGATCAGGACCTTACCTATGATGCAGATGGCTTCACAAGTCACGGAGCCAATACCAGTTATACGTCCTGCCTTGACGCCGTGATGCTTGCGGATGAATCGGTTTTATTGACGGGAGAAGCGTATTTCACTAATATATACCACCCTGTTGTGTACAAAATCACAACCGCCGGAACACTGGATGCCACATTTGGAACCGGAGGGTTTGGCAGGATCAACACAGGTACAAATTCCGGATTCGGCAGAGCCATTCTTTTTTCGGTTGATAAAATTCTGTTGGCTGGAGCGGTGTACACCAGTTCTTCCAATGCCAACATCGGGCTTGTCGCCGCCACTCAAATCAACGGGGCACCGTCAACCAGTTTTGGCCAGAACGGACAGGTTTTGCTTACAAAATCCACCGCCAACAACCGCGTAAAACACCTTGACAAAACGCTGGACGGCAAGTACTTTGTCTCCGGTGATGTGGAAAACTATGACCCCGACCAGGTTCTGGTGAAGTTTAATACCGATGGAAGTCCCGACAATAGCTTTGGTTCTCAGGGAGTTTCCGTTTCAGATTTTGGAAGTATTGAAACGTACTACGATCGGGTCGTACTAAACGATGGCGAAATGGTTCAACTCTCAGCAAGAGATGAAGTGACTCTTGCATTTGCGGGTCTTGGAAACTTTTCCGGCCCTTCCGATTATGGTCTGGTAAAGACCAGCACCTCTGGAATTCAGAATGCAACAGCGAAAAAGTTTCGGTTTGCTGCTACGGAATTCACGTTTCCAAAAGTGATCAGAAAAGACCCGTCCGGAAACATTTATGTACTGGCAAATCAGTCGCAACCCGTTCGGAGTGCCTGTTATATTTCGAAGCACCTGGGCAGCAGTCTTGCCCTGGACAACTCGTTCGGAACGCAGGGGAAATTTCAGCTTCATGGTTTCAGTTCGTCATCAGATGTGAATTGTGTGGATGTGCACATTGACAATACGGGCAACATTTACATACTTCGGAACACCGGAAATACGATTGTGGCTCCGTTTACATTTGGATTCCGGATCAGGAAATACAATGCCCAGATGGTGTCAGATGGTAGTTTCGGGGATGCAACCCTGGGTGAACTGGCCGTTGAAGACGCGTTGGCATCATCATTTTCAGCAAACCGGATGTATGCTGTTTCAAATGGTTTGCTTGTGTCAGGAATAAAAGCGGGTGTGGCGACCATTGCCCGGATTACGCTGGCTGGCGAAGTGGCAGGATACATCCAGTTGCCGGCACTCAAATCCATTTCCAAAATTGTGATCGGTACAGACGGCGCCCTTTATGTTTCCGGAATGGGACAAAACAACCGGTTTCGTCTGGAAAAATTTCAGGCTGATGGAAGTCCGGTGACAACATTCAATGGCTCAGGATTTATCGCTGACAACTTTTTCAGCAATGCTGTTTCGATTCAGGATTTTCTGGTCGAAAGTCCGGGTACCATCACCATTCTGACCCGAACAAGAGCCGGACTGGAAGGCGAAAAACTGGGTTTGGTCCGTCTCATCGAGACAACATCCAGTGCTCCGCTGGCCATCCAGGATTCTCCTTTCGTAAAGGTGTATCCCAATCCCGCATCTGAACAATTGTTCTGGGAAAACACCCAGCCATCGGGTCTGGATATCATAACGATCTGGGATTCAAAAGGGCGGAAGGCGATTTCGGCTCAGGCATCGGATGGAAATGCCGGGATCCGGATTGAAACGCTAGCTCCGGGTACATACTGGCTGGAAGTTGAAGGGGGAAAATACCGGAACAAAGTGCCTTTCATTAAAAAATAAAGCACGCAATTACCCGAACCTGCCAACAATGAACTCCGCAATGTTGGCAGGTTCCCTGGAGAAATTAGACAAAGTCCATCTTCAGTTCTCTGGAACGAAACCAACGGACTTTAAAACGAAATAGTCCAGCAAGACAGTTGGATGAAATCGTGAAAAAAAATATTTCAGAATAAAAATACCGATCGGTATTTTTATTCATATGTTTGTGCCGGTTATGGGAGAATCATCGTCAAAATCGGACCGGACAAAGCTGTTCATCGTTGAACGGACGGCACCTGTTTTCAATGAAAAGGGGTTTGCAGGCACGTCGCTGACCGATTTAACCAATGCGACCGGCCTGACGAAAGGAAGCATCTATGGGAATTTTCAAAACAAGGATGAAGTTGCACTGGCTGCTTTTGACTACAACTTCGACCAGATAACGCAGTATATACGATCAAAAATACTGGCGACGGACAATGCCATTGAACGGCTTCTTGTGTACCCAACTGTGTACCGTGAATTTCTTACGATTCCCTTTCTGAAATCCGGCTGCCCCATTCTCAACACGTCCACTGAAGCAGACGACACGCATCCAAAACTCCGTGAACGGGCAGCACAGGCACTTTCATTCTGGAAAGCATCCGTTGAAAACCAAATCAACCGGGGCATTCAACGGGGCGAAATAAAGGGCGACACCAATCCTTCTGAATTTGCTGTGATACTGATGTCCCTGATTGAAGGAGCGGTGATGCAGGCCAAGCTGACCGGTATGCCCATCGAACTGAGAATTGCCATGAACTACCTTGAAAAGTTAATCCTGGGCATAAAAGCCTAATTTTTTTTGAGCATCAATATACCGATCGGTATAAAACAGAGAAAGAAGAATGAAAATAACCAAAACGGAAGACTTCCTCGCTTATCTGGAAAAAACCAGAGAAGCCACCAACCGGGTGATTCAGGCCATCCCGAAAGATAAAATGGACTGGACCTACAAACCAGGAAAATTCACCATTGGCGACCTGGTGCGGCACATTGCGGCAATCGAACGCCATGTTTTTGCCGAGACCGCGATTGGGAAAAAATCGACCTATAAAGGCTGTGGCAAAGAGCTGGCTGACGGTTACGACGACATCCTCTCCTATTTTGATGATATGCACCAGGAGTCCGTTGCCCTGTTCAAATCCATTCGTGACGAAAGGCTGAAGACTGAAATTATGTCCCTCGATGGAAGAACCATTGAACTGGGAAATTTCCTGAGGGCGTTGATTGTCCATGAAGTGCACCACAGAGGAGCTCTCTGTATTTATCTGAATTTACTGGGTGTGGAGACTCCACCCATCATCGGTTTAAAAGAAGAAGAAGTCATTGAATTAAGTCGCATATAAAATCATCCGAACCTTATGACACGCAAAAAACTGCTGGAAAGCAAAACACGGATTCAACACCAGGATTGTGACCCGTATAACCACCTCAACAATTCGAAGTATATTGACATCATGGTGGCGGCAAGGACCGAACAAATTCTTGATCACTATGAATTTAACTCATCTCAAATTGTGGCAAAGCAAGGTGTGGGATGGGTGATCGCTCAAACACAGATTTCCTATTTCTTTCCGGCATCCTGGATGGAAGTGGTGACCATTGAAACCCGGTTGATTCACTTTTCAGAATCCAGTCTGTTGGTGGAAGGCCTAATGTGGGACGAACACAAAACCCGATTAAAAGCCATTATGTGGACAAAACTGGTCCACTTTCAGATTCAGACGCAGCGCAGTTCCACACATTCGGAAGAACTGATGAACCTGTTCCGGGATATTCATTATCCGATTGAAAACAACCCGACTTTTGACGAACGGGTAAAATCATTTAAACTAATGATTCCATCAAAATAACCATGATCCTGGGAGTTGGAGCAGTTTCATGAGAAGCCGGTTTCATTTGTACATTTCCTTCTGACAAGTACCCGATCTAAGAATCCATCAATTTTACCTCATCCTTTACCATGAATACAAACTATTTAGAAAGCACCATCAAACAATTTGAGTACTACAAGTTACTGGGCGACAAAACATTTGCCCAGCTACCTGACGACAGGTTATTCTGGCAGTACAATGAAAACAGCAACAGCATTGCCACCATTGTGAAACACCTCTGGGGCAACATGCTCAGTCGCTGGACCGATTTCCTCACGACGGACGGGGAGAAAGAATGGCGTGACCGGGATGCCGAATTTGAAAATGACATTCAGAGCAGGGAAGAACTTGTCGTCAAATGGAATGAAGGCTGGAAGGTTTTCTTCGATGTGCTGGGCTCATTGAAAGAAGAAGATTTGGGAACTGTGATTTACATCCGGAATCAGGGCCATACAGTGATGGAAGCCATTAACCGCCAACTGGCTCATTATCCGTATCACATCGGGCAGATCGTGTTTATTGGCAAAATGTGTTCTGAAAACTGGAATTCGCTGTCCATTCCGAAGGGAAACTCCCGTCAGTTTAACGACGACAAATTTTCAAAACCAAAAGGAAAAGAACATTTCACCGATGAAACGCTGACCAAAAAAACAGACCAGTAAAACATCGAATCCCTTCCAGAGAGATTGAATAATGAAGCAGTTGAATAAAGCTGGCTTCAAAAAGGACGAATATGTGATGCCGGAATCAGGAAAACACTGAGTTATGGTTCATCTACCTCCGCCAGCTTTGCCGTAAAATGCCGGAGAAATCTGGATTCTTCCACAATCTTCAATCCTTTGATCTGGTTTCGATTCTGAAACACCTGCACTATGACTTCGGCCACATAGTCGATGTGACTCTGTGTGTAAACCCTGCGGGGAATGGCCAGACGGACCAATTCCAGCTGGGCAGGAACCAGTTCGTCATTGGCATCATATCGACCAAACATAAGTGAGCCAATCTCAACCGACCGGATTCCCCCTTCCAGGTACAGGGCACAGACCAACGCCTGTCCGGGATATTGATTCACCGGAATGTGAGGCAAAAAGGCTTTGGCATCCAGATACACAGCATGTCCACCTGCCGGAAGCATGACCGGAACATCTGCGACCTGCAGTTTCTGTGTGAGGTACTCCATCGACCGGATGCGGTATTGAAGGTAATGTTCATCAAGTACTTCCTGCAATCCAATGGCGATGGCCTCAAGATCACGACCCGCGAGTCCTCCATAAGTAGGGAAACCTTCCGTAATCACAAGCAGATTCCGGAACTGACGGGCCAGTTCTTCATCCCGAAGAGCCAGGAAACCACCAATGTTGGCAAACGCATCCTTTTTAGCTGACATCGTACAGCCATCGGCATACGAAAACATCTCCCGGGCAATGTCCCGAACGGAAACCGATTGGTAACCTTTCTCCCGTTGCTGGATGAAATAGCCATTTTCAGCAAAACGGCAGGCATCAATATAAAAGCGAATGGAGAACTGTTTGCAGATGGCGGCCACGTCTTTTACATTCTGCATGCTCACGGGTTGTCCGCCGCCGGAATTGTTGGTCACCGTAAGCATAACCAAAGGAATCTTCCCGGCACCGGTGGTTTCGATCTGTCGACGGAGTGCATCCACATCCATATTTCCTTTGAAGGGCGCCGGAATCTGGGGTTTCTTTCCTTCCGGACAAAGAAGGTCGATGGCCTCGGCACCGGTGAACTCTATGTTGGCCCGGGTGGTATCGAAAAAGGTGTTGCTGATGAATGTCTTGCCGGGTCCGCCCAGAATACTGAACAGGATTTTCTCCGAGGCCCTTCCCTGGTGTGTGGGTATGACTTCCGGGAAACCCATCACATCTTTCACTGATTCTGAAAACCTGTAAAAACTAGGGCTTCCGGCATAGGATTCATCGCCTTGCATGATGCCTGCCCATTGCCTGCTGCTCATTGCACTGGTCCCGCTGTCGGTAAGCAGATCGATGAGCACATCGTCGGAATGAATGAGAAAAGGGTTGAAAAAAGCCTCCTGCAAAATGGTCTGGCGTTGTTCCGGACTGGTGAAGCGAATGGGCTCGACCGATTTTATCCGGAAAGGTTCAATGATGGTGCGCATGAAATCAAGCCCCTGGACACAGAAGGCACCGCAAAAAGGGTGTCGTCAGCAACGTTGCCGATGAGCAGCCTCAAGAATTCACCTGACATAAATCGGAGGAATGAAGTTGAGGGCGAAAGCAGTTAAAGAATTGAAGAATTCATCCGGATGACACAAAACTCAAAAGAGAATTGAGCTCACTGTGCCAGGTTCCTGAATCAGTGAAAACAAGAACGTGATGTATGATGAATGGATTACCCGCACCCGGAATAAAATGCTACACACCTCGTTTTGGGGAATATTTCATCATCACTGATAACCATTGATCTTTCCATGAAATTCTGTGTTCCCGTTTTCATACTGATTGTGCTGAACTCCTGTAATGAATCAAGCCTGAACAAATTCTCCAAATTTGGAAAGGAGAAAACCATGTGGATTGACATTCAGCCTTTTGATGGAATCCCCGACAGCCAGGTCCGGTTTGTTTATGATGAGATCCACAGGGTTTTTCCAAACGTGCAGATTAAACCCTCCATTCCTTTGCCGGATCAGGCGTTCTATCGGAAACGAGGACGGTACCGTGCCGATTCTCTTATCCAATTTATGAGAACCTTCACCCCCGATGGGCACGTCACCATAGGCCTCACCAATAAGGACATCAGCCATACTCATGGAAAAATTGAAGATTTTGGCATAATGGGTCTCGCCTTTCAGCCCGGAAATTCCTGCATTGCCTCCACCTTTCGTCTTGCGAAAAACAATAAACCGGAACAATTTTTCAAAGTGACCATCCATGAACTCGGGCATTCACAGGGACTTCCGCATTGTCTGGTGAAATCCTGCTACATGCGGGATGCAAAAGGAAAAAATCCCACCAACGAAGAAAAAGAGTTTTGTACCAATTGCTCCAACCACATGCAATCTCTGGGTTGGCAAACGAATTGAAAGTGAAGGCTTGATATCAGGTCAAGTATAGAAAGCAATAAAATCAACTACATTATTTCACCCTGAAGAAACCCAGAAGGCATAAAAAAAGGGAACCCCGGTCAGAAGTTCCCTTTTCAATTCTATGAGAAAGCCATTACTCCTTCACCAACAACCGACTGATCATACGGGTACCTGTCTGTACTTTCACCAGATAATTCCCGGCTGGCAGGTTTCGAACATCCATTTCCAGCTGGCTTCCATCGGCCTGAATCGTATTTTGTGAAAGCCTGCGTCCCTGAAGATCAAAAATTTCAACACGACCTTCGCTTTCCCCCTCACTAACCAGATTCAGATAAATCCGGTCCCGTGCCGGATTGGGAAACATACCCAGTTCCGGCTCCTGTGTCGCCATTCGTGCCGGACCAAAACTGTAAATACCCGTGGTAACCGGCCCGTTTACAAGGCCGCTCTTGATACCCATGGCCTTCAGAGTGGTATTGGATGAAATGGCAACCGGTGTACTGTATAGTTTGGTGAAATAATTGAACACATCGGTCCTTGGTGTATTTCCGTTTGTGGTGTAGTAAATCTGTGCATCCGCTACAATGTTACTCATGGAAACTGAAACCGAAGAAGGATACAATCCCGGAGCCGGACTAAATACAACAGGCCCTATACTTTGCGCCAGATTGATGGTAAGAATGACCCTCGAATTGGCACTGTTCTGAACTCCCGTTTTGATGGTCACGGCATTGATCGTGGTCGTGCGATCTACCTGAAACGCACCCGTGTATTTCTTTGTAAAGGAATTGGGTGTGGTAAACAGTGGAAGATTGCCATTGGTGGTGTACCAGATTTCAGCTCCGGCTGTGGCTGTGCTCATGGTCACTATCTGAATAGATGTGTAATTTCCGGTACCCGGCTGAATAACCGGAGGATCGCAAACAGTTGGATTGGAGACCGTCAGGAAGACCGCTCTCACTAAAGAAACTTCCGACCCGCGAACTGCAATGGCACGGACTGTTGTGTTGGAAGTGACCTGGAAAGGACCAGTATACAGTTTGGTAAAACCATTCGGCACATCCACCCGTGGAATATTGCCATTGGTGGTATAGTACAGATTTGCTCCTGCGATTCCCGTAATTGTAACCGTTAACGGGCCTGTGTAAGATCCCGTGCCAGGACTGATCAAAGGTGGAGTCAATGGAAGAAGTACCGGATTGACTGTCACCAGAACTGAATCGGTATCCACGCATCCATTGGCGGTTGTACCGGTCACAAAATAGAGAGTTGTATTGACAGGACTGGCCAGAACACTTGCCCCTGCGCCATTTGATGGAATCAGTCCAGCCAATGGAGACCATTGATATTGATCCGCTCCGGTTGCAGTCAGAGAAGCAGACTGTCCCAGGTTGATCGTTTGATCAGTTCCAGCACTGACTGTTGGATTTGGATTCACCACTACGGAAACAATGGCTGAAACTGCTGAACTGCAACCCGCTGCAATTGTCCGGACGCTGAATTCTCCGGATTGGCTGACCAGAATTTCCTGAGAGCTTGCACCGTTGTTCCATACGTTACCGGTTGGTGAACCGGACTGCAACACGACCGAACCTCCTTCACAAAACGAAGTCGCACCCGAAGTCAGGATAGAAGGCGTTGGCGGAACCGGATTCACCACCACTTCCACTGTATTGGAAACCGCTGACGTACAGGTACCGGCCACCACCCGAACACTCAGGATTTGCGAAGCGGATACCAGAACCGACCGATTGGTGGAGCCATTGCTCCAAAGGTTACCAGTCGCTGAACTGGACTGAAGAATCACTGAATCGCCTTCACAAAATGTAGTAGGGCCAAATGCTGTAATCAAAGGCTGTGATGGAACCGGATTGACCACCACCTGAATGGAATCTGTGAGAATACATGGGCCAAAGGTGGAGATGAGTGTATAAATTCGGGTAGAAGACGGAACAAAGGCGACTCCGTTCTGAACACCGTCTGACCAGGTGTAAGTCATCCCCGGAAGGGCAACCGGTAAACCTTGCAACACAACGGATTCTCCGGCACAGAGAGTGTCGTCTGAAGCAGTGGCGTGAACAGGATCTGTGATATGGAAACTGTATTCCAACTCGGATGCCGGGCAACCCATCTCATCGTTGTACTGGATGACAACTGTTTGTAAACCGGCAATCGCAACATTCCCTGTGAATACACCATTGCTGAAATTCAAACCCGCTGGCATTGTTGTGATGACCTGACTTGTGTAAAAACCACTTCCACCAATGATCAGAGGTTGAAAATTGATGGCCTCCCCTGTCTGTGCACAAACGTTGGTAATGGCTGCCTGAATTGCCGAACAGTTGGGGGACGGTGCGCAGGTTGCCAGACTGACACTTAGATTATAGGGAACTCCAGTCGCTGCCCCCTGGGAAATTTCATTTACAACGGCTGTAAACTGTTGCCCGGGGTTTACTGTGAAAGAATATGATCCGTTTGAAGAACTACCTAAATCAGCCAGAAAATTGGTCGAAACCGAACCGGGCAAAAAGCCGGAATTATTATAAACAGCTGAATACAAATTGGTAAAACTAACCAGCGAAGACTGGTTAACACTCACACATTGACTCACTCCGGAACTATTGGTAAATGTGTACGAGTGGTAAGTGGGAGATCCCGTCACAGCTGCGGTTCCAGGATTGGACTTCGGAACAGCACAGGAACCGGATATACCGTTTCGGGAAATCCGGCTGGTAATGGTTCCGGAGCTGGTCACCACATTGGCAACAGAAGCAGGGGCCTGGCCTAATGAGGTAGCTATATTCAGAAAAGGCTGGCTGCCAAGGGTGAAGTTAAGTGGAATGAAGGTAGTATCGGTCACACTTCCCTGGTAAGCAAGCTTCAAGGTCAAAAATAGGTTTGAACCACATGCCAAAGAGGACGGAATCCCCACCAGATATGGCAGCAGGTTGTTGGATGTATCGGTGGTACCAGCCAGACTGTTCAGTTCCCATTTATTTCGGAAGATTTTCACACCGGCCTGACTGGAAGTTAAAATGGCGACCACATTCTGAGCTATCAGGGTGGAGCGGTTTCGCAGCCGGATTTTCAATTGCGCCACTTCACCCGGTTCAATTGATCCGTTCCCGTTGCTGAAACTCCCTTCTATCAGTGAATGGCCAATTTTCCCCAAATCAGCAAACAAAGGAGTGGCTCCTGAAGCACTCATCGCCGTATTGGCCATGATAATCCCGACCCCGGAATTTTCATCAGAACCAGGCGCTTCAATGTCCAGTGCCGAAGCAATCAGAGCATTGTAAATCTGTGTATTGGTCAGGGATGGCGTTTTTGATTTCAGCAAGGCAGCAATGGCTGCAGCATGGGGAGCAGCGGCCGATGTCCCGAAAAAAGCACTAAAGCCAGATACTGAAGTTTTCGTTCCGTCAGCGGCGGTAAGGTCTGGTTTCTGTAGCTTCTCTCCCCCATTGGTTGCAAACAGAACATTGCCTGGAGTGATGGCCGTTGTGTCGGGGTTATAGAAAATCCTTCTTGGTCCATCGGAGCTAAATGTTTCCGTCACATTGCTGGTTGTGTGTGCATTCGGATAGGCTGCGAGTGCTGGAGTTGCCGCCACGCAAATGGTGGATTTACCGGCATTGTGTCCGCCGGTTACACCATTCGTTCCCACCGTTAAGCGGCCACGGTTGGTATTGAGGTGAAGGGCCCGGACAGCAGCTCCTGTTTTTTTGAAAATCACAAGCCGGCGGCCAAGGGACTGCGAAGCAAGAGATTCAATGGGATCGTCATTTCCATCCTGCACATTGGTGGAAGATGCCAGAACAGACGTTCCGGTAGAATTGAGGGAAAAGAGGTCATAGTCGTTCCCTGATAATCCCTGTGGATCAGACCACTTCAAATAAGGCCGTCCGGCTACAGTGAGTGCATTGTTAAGAACACCCGTGGCAAAATCGAGAACATTACCACCAGCCAACAAGGCATTGGTACCACCATCTTTGAAATCACCTTCCCAAACACCGGAGGTATTGTCGTTTTTATTTCCGCTGTTACCAGCACTGGAAAAATAAGAAGCACCGCTTGCGGTTACGGTATTCACAGCCCGGGCAATGACACCATCCTGAAAAACAGGTTCGTTGAAATAGCTGACGTCGTCTACAATGATGTCGCATCCTGCCGCTCTCAGGTTCAGGATTTGCTGTGCAAAATCGGCATCTCCATTAAAGGCACTGGCATAATACAGTTGTGCACCTGGTACCAGATCGTGTATAAGCTGGAGCATGGCCCGCCCTTCATCTGAACCTGAGGTGACATCGGTAAGGACCGTAACCGGAGTGGTAAATCCGGCAGGATTCCCGACACCCGGCAATTCTCCCTGGGTAACATCCGTTGCCGCTGTTCCCAGTGAATTGTAGGAATCCGACAAAACCCCGATTTTCACTCCGGCACCGTTTACACCATACATGGCACGGGTGGAAGAAACCAGGTGTGTCTCATCGGCTTCTGAAACGATGGCTCCTGCCAGTATAGAAGGTACAGTTCCCGATCCATTCTGCAGAATTCCCTTTTCCAGCCAGGCACCTGCCTTCGGACTGGATTCTGTGGCGGTTGAATGTTTGGAGTTGTTCTGAGGCTTCACCCAAAGTTCCGCAAAGTGAACCTCCCGAAGAGTTGCCAGATTCTCTGCTTCCAGAATGGGAATGTAGGCAAGGACGGAACGAAACCGGGAATGGGCTGACTGAATCCGTCCATTCACCCTCTTTACAAAGTCCAGGATCGGATCGATGGACGTGGTCGCACTGATGATATCCACAGCCACCAGACCCTGGGCGTCTTTTATTGTTTCCACGTCAAGAGTTGGAACCAGGGGTGTGATGGATTGTTTGCGCTCCATTTTCAAAGCGTACCAAAGCTGGGACCCCATCTTTTTCTGAATGGGTGTCCTGCTCTCCTTCTCCTGAATGAGAGATTCGATCTGTCGTGTTGCGGTGGGACTGATGCTTTCCTGGGCATACACCACAGCAGGAAAGGCAGATAACAGAACCCCGAATGCGCAGGCGAAAAAGTGTTTCATAAAAATGATATTGAAAATTGACCAGTATCCTAAAAAGCGAAAGGACTTTCCTTCTGCAATGGTACCCTGTTTCCAGCGAAAAACAACCGAATAAACCCGATCTACAACGAAAGTGTGATACCGTAAAGGGAGTGAATTCTGATGAGTGAAGAGTGAAGAATTTTGATTGATGCTCACAGTGGCACCAACAGCGAAGAACTATAAATGATGAGTGATGAGTGATGAATAATGCTTGCAGTTGCGCCAGCAGGGCCAAATGATGAATTATGAATTATGGGTTATGAATGAAATGCAGAGCCGGAGTGCATGCAGCCAACACCGGAGGTTAGCTACGAAAACAAACCAATTCAAACCCCAGCGGGGTGACACAAAGTTGGCTGCCCATAATTGCCTGAATCCATGCTAAAGCTTGTTGAAAATCCTGTATTCTAGGATATTGAAACCTCCAAATT
>DAIOVD010000109.1:0-3587 GCA_036759185.1 Catalimonadaceae bacterium
TTTGGATATAAGAAAGCTGGTTGTGCACTACACCTGTTCCCATGAGAAGGAAAACCGAGATGCTGAACTGAAACACGATGAGCGATTTACGCAAAGTGTTGCCCGAGCCGGTGTTCTTGAATGCGCCTTTCAGGACGGAAACCGGCAGAAAACCCGACAGCAAAACGGCAGGATACGAGCCTGCTGCAAAACCAACCAGTAGGGTGAGTCCGCAAACGATGGCCAGAAATGTGGGATCCAGAAACTGGGAAGCCTGAAGACTTCGGTCGGCAAGCTGGTTGAAAAACGGAAGAAGGACGGTGGCAAAACCAAAACTGACCAGCAACGCAACGAAACAGATGAGAATGGATTCCAGACTGAACTGCCAGAAAACCTGCTGTTTCAATGCGCCTGATACCTTTCGGATACCCACTTCTTTTGCCCTTTCCAATGAACGTGCAGTGCTGAGATTGATGTACGTGAAACAGGCAACCAGCAAAAGAAGAAAGGCAACAAAGCCCATCATGTAGAGGTACTGAATATTGCCAGCCGGTTCAAAACCATCATATGGTGAGTGGAGATGAACGTCGAAAAAAGGTTCCAGTTCGTAGCGAAGGTGAACACCGGGCTCGGCCATTTCTTTGTCCATATAAGCCGGAATCTGAGATTGAAGAGCAGCCCTGTCTGATTCTTTGCGGTGCAGAAGAAAGGTGGTGTAGTTGGCATTCCACCAGGTGTCTTCCGGGATGCCAAGACTGGTGAAAGGCGCAATGAAATCGAATTTGATTTGAGAATTGGAAGGGGGATCGGCCACAATTCCGGTAATCTGGAAAGGTTCCTGTTTGGCTGAAACGAGAAGGACTTTGCCTATCGGGTTGTCCGTACCAAAGTATTTCCGGGCAGCCGATTCGGTGATGACAAGGCCCGACTCGTGGCGGAAAACCTGTGCAGGATGGCCCTGAAGCAAGGGAAAGGAGAAGACTTTGAAAAAGGATGAATCGGCAAACAGAAAACGTTTTTCGGTAAACAATTTGTCTTCGTACCGGATGATGCGGTTGACCATGTTGCAGCGGACGCCACTTTCGACTTCCGGAAACTTTTGCTGGAAAGCAGGCAACACTTTGGCGCTGGTATAGTTTCCCTTTGTTGCATCACCGCCTGCGAAGGAATATTCCATGATGACCCGCGAGATCCGGCCACCTTTTTCCTGAAACTGATCGTACGAAAGTTCGTGCCGGATGTAGAGCACCATGAGCAGGCAACAGGTAAGCCCAATGGACAAACCAATGAGGTTGATGCCGGTGAAAAACGAATTCCGGGTGAGACTCCGGATGGCAGTTTTGAGGTAGTGGCGGATCATGGTGAAAAATGTGGCTGAGCCGTTTCAGTTGTACGGTGCCGTAAGTGCAAAAATCAACGGTGAAAGTTTAAATCACTGATTTCGAGTGAATGGGCTGTTTCTCGAAAGGACGGTACTGTCCGGAATTGGTACAAATGCATCCGGTAACGACACAAAAAGTGCCCGGAGAAAAAGAGCGATGCAGCAGGGGGCGAAGCGGTTACCCCCCGGGCCGGGAAAGGGTGAAACGTCAGGACGAATGTTTGCATCCGGACCGGGGCGTAAAAGCGAAGCACCCGCCCGGCTGCCCTGAAAATTGGAATCCGGATTTTATGAAAACCGCTTCAGAATTCGCTCGAGGCCCATAATGTAACCGGATCCGAACAGATACACGTGCACCAGCAGCGGGTGGATGTGGTAAATGGAAACCCGTTCGCCGAAACCGGGCTCGAGCGGAAAAAGTTCGAGGTAGGCTTCGTAAAAAGAGGCATCGAAACCGCCGAACAGATAGGTGAATGCGAGTTCGGACTCTCGGAAACCGTAGTAGCAGGCCGGGTCGATGAACCAGGGTTTGTTCCCGCGGCCCATCATGAGATTGCCGGTCCACAAATCGCCATGCAGCAGAGAAGGATCTTCCTGGGGAATGATGGAACCGAGTCGGCCGCAGAGGCTTTCGATGCGTTTGTAGAGATCGACGCTGATTTTCTCTTCCATGAGGCAATAGCCGACGATGGGCAGGATGCGGTTCTGGATGAGGAAATTGATGCCGTCGGTTTTCCACTCGTTGGGAAGTGCAACGGAAGCCAGATAGTTGGAATACGGGTGGCCAAACTGGTTGTGCCGTTGCTGGTGGAGAAGGGCAAGATGCCGTCCGGCTTCGGCAAATGCCGGTTTTGCGGTGGGCGTTTCGTCGATGAAATCGGTGACCAGAAAATTATAGCCCTGGGATTTTCCACGTCCAATCACCGTAGGAACAGGAAGAAATGGCCTTAGCAATTCAAGATCGGACGATTCAGACTGGAAAAAATTTGGTTCCGGCCTCTCGTTGAGTTTGACAAAAAATACGCCTTCGGAGGTCGAAACCCGGGCGCCGGTATTGACGACACCCGCAGCGGCAACCGAAAAATCCAGAATTTCGACATCGTGCCCGAAGCACTCGAAAAAAATGGATTCAAAGACCTGTTGGTAGGTGGTGGCGATGGACATAGTGGCTCAGCGACTTGGATAACGGGTTTTCGGGTATTTCCGGCGAATGGGATTGATGTGAAATTTCTGGTGCATGAGGAAGCTTTCTTCGTGCATCTGGTCGAAAAGAGTCTTCCATTTCTGAAAAACAGAGGGTTCAGCATCGGCAAGGGCCGAAGCATCTATATTTTTACGGCTTAGAAAATCTAAAAACCGATCCGCTTCCTGTGTCTGTACCTCCATCTGTTTCCGGAAATCCGGCCCAAAGTAATCAAGACTTTGTCAATCGCCTCACTCCGTTTTGGGGAAAAGAGGAAGCAGAAGCCATTGTGAGGCAGTTATGGGAAGATTTTTTTGGTTCCGGGCGAATGGCAATTCCGTTTGGGCCCGCCACATGGCCGGCTAATCAAGCGGAAAAGCTGGAGCCGTTGCTGCGCCGGCTGGACAAGAAGGAACCGTTGCAGTATGTGCTGGGCAAAGCATGGTTTGGCGACATCGAACTAAAGGTGAATGCATCTGTTCTGATTCCCCGTCCCGAAACCGAAGAGTTGGTGCACTGGATGCTGGAAACGAAGGAACAAAAGGACAAAGCCCTGCTGGATCTTTGCACGGGCAGCGGTTGCATAGCATTGGCGCTTCGCAAGAAAGGAAACTGGTCCATGGTTTCCGGATTGGATGTGAGTGTGGGTGCGCTTCAGGTGGCCCGTGAAAACGGAGAAAATCTCAGTCTTAATGTGGACTGGCTCGAAGCCGATCTGCTGAAAACCGATCCCGGAATTTCGGGTGAATGGGATGTGTGGGTGTCGAATCCGCCTTATGTGCTGTCCTCCGAAAAAGCCGCCATGGATCCGAATGTGCTGGATTTTGAGCCCCACCTGGCGTTGTTTGTGGAGGATACGGACGCCGTCCTTTTTTACCGCCGCATCCTGGAACTGGGCTGCCGGCACCTGAAGCCGGGTGGTGTGGTGTACTTCGAATTGAATCCGATGACTTTATCTGATGTAGCGAAGGAATTTTCCCGGCTGGGTTATGTGGATGTGGAAATCCGGAAGGATATGTTCGGGAAGGAGCGGATGATGCGGGG
>DAIOVD010000109.1:3687-6771 GCA_036759185.1 Catalimonadaceae bacterium
GGTTTCGTTGAAAAAGCGATGCAATGTTGGTCTCCAGCAGTTCGGACTCGTATTCCATCGATGCTTCTTCGGCATTAAGGGAAAGGAACTGGTATTGTCTCACCAGAGCTTTGTTGAGTTCCGGCACAAAGCGAATCCGGAAATCGAGCAATGGTTTGGTTTCAATGG
Organism: Catalimonadaceae bacterium; assembly: GCA_036759185.1. Lineage (GTDB taxonomy): Bacteria > Bacteroidota > Bacteroidia > Cytophagales > Flexibacteraceae > CAMDMI01. Next base: position 3,856 of record DAIOVD010000109.1, read on the forward strand.
CCATTTCTTCATCGAGGGTATCGAGAAGAGAATGATCCACCCGCTGTCGTTCGGCAAAGTATTTGAGTGTGGCGTTTCGCTGGTTAAGCAGTTTTTTGTACCGGCCCAGGTGAAAGAGATAGGCCGGAAACGCCTGAGAAAGCGTGTTGTCGATGAAGCTCCGTCGCCATTCGGCGCTTTCGTTCATCTGGTAGGGTTCTTCCGGAAGGATGAGAACCAAAGGCAGACGGCCCACATGGTCGCTGATGCGTTCGACCACAGAACCATCCCAACTGAGTTTCTTTTTTTCTTCGGGTGAATACACCAGCTCGAGACGGTGTTCGTGGTCGACGCCGGAAAGACGGGCATCGAGCCGGTAAAAAGCAGACTCGTGCCGGATGTTGAGGGCATCCTGTTTATGGAAAGCGGACCGGCCCAGACTCAGGTGGTGCAGGGCATCGAGGAGATTGGTTTTGCCGCTTCCGTTGCGTCCGGTAAACGCAACGATTCGGCCTTCGAATTGAAACCGGGCCGCTTCATAGCTTTTAAAACCGGAGAGTTTCAGTTCGCGGACCAGCAAGAGAAATCGATGTGGGAGATGAAACGATTATTCTTCCGGTGCCGGCGGAATGTTGAGGCTGGCCAGAAGTTTGTTCATTTTTTCGGCTTCCAGCAGGGTTTCATCAATGAAGAAACGCAATTCGGGTACAATGCGCACCTGATTGCGGATTCGTCCGCCGAGCTGCAACCGGATCTGCTTACTTTTTTCCCGGATGTCATCGAGGATGGCCTGTGGCTTTTTGCTAAGGGTAAGGCTGATGTAGACGGTGGCGACACCAAAATCGGGACTCACATTCACACCCGATACCGTAATGAAGGCACCACCGAACATGGATTTGGTATCCTGCTGAAATATTTCGCCCAGTTCTTTCTGCAAAAGGCGGGCATATTTTTGTTGTCGTTGGGTGCTCATAGTACTGAAAATGAGGGGGTGTAAAACGGATGTTCCGGTTTTATGCTGCTTGTTGGAGTAGCGCAAAACAGGCTACAAAACTAAGCACATTTTCTTCGCTGTTTATATAAAAGGAAAATAGCCCCATTTTTGGAACCGGAAAACGACGGCCTGGCAGACGGAACTTTTTGTTTGTCGATCGATGGCTTCAGGGCTCCGGTAATTTACATGGTTCAGTATTTCAAACTCGGTTCATGGGACCGGTTCATCCTGCTTCTTTTGCTGTACGGTTTGCTTCAGGCGCCGTTTCTGCTGTTTTCGCAGGATATTATGGTGCCTGAAATCCTGTGGATCCGTCTGGGAGAACGACTGGCCGATGGCTGGCGGTTGTATGCCCATACGTTGGACGAAACGGCTCCCATTCCGGCGATGGTGTATGCGGGCCTGGCGAAGCTGGGTGTCCTGGACTTCCATATTCTGCGGTATCTGGCTTCGTTTCTGGTGTTGATGCAGGCGTTGTGGTTCAACCGGATGGCGCACCGGTTTCAGTTGGTGACGGAACGAAATTACCTGATCGCCTTCTTTTACCTGGTTTTCTCGCACCTGGGACCCGATTGTTTTTCGCTTTCTCCGGTGCTGATGGCCAACACGTTTGTGCTGTTTGCGTTCAGCCGTTTTTTCAAAATTCTAAAGGAAGGTGCCAGTTCGGACGATTCCATGATTCTGGGGCTTTTGCTGGGTCTGGCTGTTTTGTGCTACCAGCCTGCCGTGCTGTTTATCTTCCCCTTGTATCTCTCCGCTTTGTTTTTCACCGGTTTAAAACCGAACCAATATCTGCTGATTCTGGTGGCGATGCTCCTTCCGTTGGGAGGTGTGTATGCCTTTTTTACTGTGGGTGGGGGAGAAGCGGAATTCTGGACCTGCTTTCTGTCGCCGTTCCGGATACGGTTTCTGATGTCATTGATCGGCTGGGATCTTAGTTTGGGTATTGGAGGTATTCTTCTTCTGATCGCTCTGGCTGGCTGGGCAGCAGCCAACCAGAACTCGAGGGTCAACTTTCAGAGGCTTGGGTTTACGGTTTTCTTCTTTTCTCTGGTGATGTCCTTTTTCACTATTTTTCTGGGGACAGTACAGTCGACCGACCAGCTTTTGTTTCTGGTACCGCATGCGGCCTTTTTCATGGCGCAGTTTATGTTGTACACCAAAGGGGTGTTGATGCAGGAAATTTATAGTCTGCTGGTCGGCGCTTTGCTGGTTTCCGGATTTTACGGCATGGTGGATGTGACGTTTGGAAAGCAGATCCTGGGCCACAGGCTGTACCTGGAGAATCCACCCAAAGGTTTTACCGCTAATTTCCGGAACCGGGATATTCTGGTGCTGGATAATGATTTTCGCTTTTATAAGTACAACAAACCTGCCACCCGGTTTTTCCGCTATTATCTCGCCGATCCTGACCCGAAGCAGATTCAGACATTTGAGGGTTTGATCTTCTGGTACCAGTGCCTGGCGGAGAATCCACCACGTCTCATTTACGATCCGCATACGCTTATTCCGGCACTGGCGGTACGAATGCCGGAGTTTGGCCGGTGCTACCGGGCTACGTTTTACCCCAATTTATACGAGGCCATTCCGGGTAGGAAATTTGGAATGGGCCGTTGAAAATAGTGGATGGAATGCCTTGAAAAGGACTCCATACTTTGTGTTCCGGGAGATAATTGATAGAATCCATACATTGGTTTCCCGATAAAAATCAGGTGTTTCCCGATTTATATCCGTTTGGGTGTTGACCTTTCTCATTCGGAAGGGATAAACCATCAAAACCGAATTGCCATGGATACTTCAGAATTTGACAGAATCGCTTTCCTGGCTGGAACCGTTTCACTTTTACCCCCGGACATAGATCCGATGCCCTGTTTGACTACTACTTCTGAATCCAATCATCTTTCAGAAGGATCGCACCCTCCGGCGGAACGTCAGCCGGGGAA
>DAIOVD010000109.1:6871-10889 GCA_036759185.1 Catalimonadaceae bacterium
AACATTTTGCTCCGCTTCGTCATGAAGTTGAGAAGAATCTGGTCGAAGCCCATTTGCGTGTTGGCTTCCACATAGTCAATTTTCATCTGGCCGCAGCGCAGACGGATAGCCTGGTTCCGGCGTTCCATACCTTGTTTATACTGCTCTTTGATTTCGTTGGGAAACAACTTGATTTCGGCCTGGGTCTCGGCATCCACAAAGAGGTAGGGCTTGTTCTTAAACTCAAATTCCACTTCCTGGCGGTGGTCCATCACATGAAACAGAAGAACCTCGTGCTGGTTGTGCCGCAGGTGTGCCAACGAATTGAAAAGGGTTTCCAGATCCGATTCCATAAACAGATCTGTAAAAATCACCACCAGCGACCGGCGATGAATGGCTTCGGCCATCAGATCTATTACGGACGGTATGGCAGATTGCGTAGCCGCCACTGGACTCTGCATCAGATTTTCCAGTTGTGCCATCAGCTTGTGCATGTGGCCCGAAACCGATTTGGTCTGGCTCTGTGTAAGAATGGTATCGGCAAAGGTGGTGAGCCCCACGGCATCCCGCTGTTTGCTCAGCATATACATAATGGCCGCAGAAGCCAGAATGCTGAAGGTTAACTTATCCTGATTGGGTTTGGGCAGATACATCGACGGTGACACATCCAGCAGAATCTGACACCGCAGATTGGTTTCTTCCTCGTACCGCTTGGTATACAACCGATCGGTTTTGGCAAACAGTTTCCAGTTGATGTGCCGGGTACTTTCACCGGGATTGTACAGCACGTGCTCTGCAAACTCCACCGAAAAACCATGATACGGCGAACGGTGAAGTCCGGTAATAAAGCCCTCCACCATTTGCCTTGCGAGCAATTCGAGGTTGCCAAACTGTTTGGCCCAGGCTAAATCTACTTTCTTACTCAACGTGTTCCTGGAAAAGGGTGTACAAAGATGCGATGAAAATTTTCACCTCCGCAGTCCTGAAGCAAAACTTAGGGTTTTTTCACCTGAGTCGTGTCCTTGTACGTCTTTAGCAGACTGTAAATACTGTCGAGCAACTCAATGTTCTCGTTGTAGTATTTCAGGGAGGTCATCACCCGGGCACTGTCGAGATGGTGCTTCTCGAAGATCTTTTTTTCCATCCCAGGATACATGGCATTGGCGGTGTCCTGACGGATTCCAGACAACAGCAAAGACGATTCCGTATCATGAATATCACTCAGAAAGGCCACCATTTTGGGAATGGGAATGAGGTTTTTGGGAGGAGGTTCCTTCTTTTCGGAATCGCAGGAAAGAAGTCCCGTCAGTAAAAAAACAGGGATCAGAGCAAAATACCTTTTCATGAATCGGATCCGGTTTCTTCGGTGACCAGTTGTTTCTCGTACAGTGCTTTATACGGACCCTCCACTTTGATAAGTTCGTCGTGGTTGCCCGATTGCACGATCCGTCCTTCATCCATCACCAGAATGGTATCCGCCAGGTTGACAGACGAAATCCGGTGTGAAATGATGAGGGTGGTTTTGTCCTTCATCTCCTGTTTCAGATGTGAAAGAATGGTGTTTTCTGTCCGGGTGTCGACCGCCGAAAGGCAATCGTCCAGAATGAGCACTCTTGGTTTGAGCACAAGAGCCCGGGCTATGGAAACCCGCTGTTTCTGTCCGCCTGACAATGTAATTCCCCGTTCTCCGATCATGGTTTCAAATTTCTTTTCGAAACCTTCCACATTTTCGAGAAGATCCGATTGCAAACTGGCATGCCGCATTTCCGCATCGCCCAGTTCCGGATTTCCAAACAGAATGTTGTTGCGAATGGTGTCGGAAAACAGGAAAACATCCTGCTGCACATAGCTCATTTGTTTTCGCAGACTTCGTGGATTCCAGGATTGAATCGGCTTGCCATCGATCAGAATTTGTCCTGAACCGGCGTCAAACAACCGGACGACCAGATTGGCCAGGGTCGATTTTCCACAACCCGTATTTCCCAGGATGCCAATGCTTTGTCCGGGAGTTGCTTTGAAAGATACATTCTTCAGCGCCTCTATTCCGGTATCGGCATAGGTAAACGACACATTCTGAAATTCGATGACACCCTGAATCGGCGTTTCGCGGTTTTCGACCGATACGATTTCCGTTTTGTTGTCCAGAAATTCGTTGATTCGGGTCTGACTAACTGCTGCCCGTTGCGCAATGCTGATTACCCAGCCCAGAGACGTTACCGGCCAGGTGAGCATGTTCACATAAATGAGGAATTCGGCAATGTTACCAGTGCTGACTTTTCCCTGAATGGCTTGCTGGCCACCAACGTACACGGTGAGGATGGTACTAACCCCAATCAGACTCAAAATCAGGGGCGAAAACCAGGCATTCACATTGCCCAGCTGAATGGAGCGGTGGCGGTATTCATTGCTTTCGTCAGCAAACTTATCGGCTGAATCCTGTTCCCGTCCGTAGGCTTTGATCACCCGGATTCCGGAAAAGGCTTCCTGCACAAACGTGGAAAGATTGGATAAACTTTTCTGAATCAGGTCTGACCGCTTTTCAATTTCGGTATTAATAAAGTACACCGAGATGGACAAAACCGGCAGAGGCAGAAGTACATACATGGTAAACTCTGCATTCACCGAGACCATATAGCTGATCACCATTACAAATAAAACCAACAGGTTGATGCCGTACATAATGGCGGGGCCGGTGTACATCCGGACCCGGCTCACATCTTCGGAGATGCGGGCCATGAGGTCGCCGGTGTTGTTGCGCCGGTAAAAACTGAGGGGAAGATTCTGGTACTGTTCATACACGTCGTTCTTCTGGTCAAACTCAATATGGCGGCTCATTACGATGATGGTTTGCCGCATGAAAAAGAGGAACAATCCCCGGAGTAGCGCCATCGCCACAATCAGCAAACCGTATTTGAGAACGGCCACTTCCATCACATCAAGAAAGGCTTTCCGTTCGGTGGGATCTTTGAGGTCGTCGATTTTATCAATGTTCTGGGCCACCAGATCAAAAGAGGAACGGACCATCTGTGCCGGGTATATCGCAAACAGATTCGACAAGACTACGAAGGCCACTCCCAGAAGGAAGTAGTATTTGTAGCGAAGAAAATATGGATTGAGCGTTAAAAGCGATTTCACGAAGGTGCAAAACTAGGGAATTTCCAGTGCCGGAGTATGATTTGCCACAGGATTACCGGAATGGTTTCGTTTCTTTGCAGTCGCAAACAAAGAATGGCTATATCCAAACTTCAGGCAATCATCGAATGTAAATGTCCCCGCTGCAAAAAGGGACGAATTTTTACAGACAGTGCCTTCAATTTTAAAACCGGCCGGCGGTACTACACGCACTGCCCGGTGTGCAACCTGAAATACGAGCGGGAACCTGCCTTTTTTGAAGGAGGTATGTATTTTAACTATGCCATGAACGTAGCGATTCTGGTCGCCTCCGGAGTTGCAACCTATGTTTTGCTCAATGACCCCAACCAATGGGTGTACTTTGGAGTTTCCGCCACGATGGTTGTGTTGATGGTGAGTTTCACCAGCCGGCTGAGCAAATCGATGATGCTGCATTTTTTCGGTGGGGTTGATTACGATCCGAAGGCAGAAGAGCGATACCAGAATTCGCTGAAAGAAAAGGCCTGAGTACCGTGTTTTGGACCCTGAACGACCGGCTCAAAGACGGAATTCAGGATTTGGAACCGTCCTTCTGAACGAAAGTTTCATCTGAAGGATTTTGAAAATCAGAGATTTAAGAATTTGATTGGTTTCATTTACCGTCCTTTTTCCACAATTGCTTGGAATCAAAAATCCAATTCCCCATCTTTGCGGCCCAAATTTAGAAGGCCATGGGTGTAACTCGATTAAAACGAAAAGACAAGAGAAACAAAGCGGTAGCCAATGCCCGCGTTAAGCGGATCAAGCAACTGACCCTGACTCCTGTCATCAAAAAAGTAGACGTGGAGGAGTTGAAAAAGTCTTTTTCTGCAACTGCGTAACACTAAGGCCTCTGTTGATCAGGGGCTTTTTTGTTTCCGGACCGTCA
>DAIOVD010000109.1:10989-14248 GCA_036759185.1 Catalimonadaceae bacterium
CCGGCCAGTTTCCAGCCTTGCGCCCAGCACATATCTTTTACCAGCCACAGAAAAACATGGGCATACTCCATCGGATGCCAGGCCCGGTTTTCAACAGACGGTGTCCCGTTATTTTCCATTCCGGATTTTAAACAACCGGATCAGGGCCGCCACATAATCGTCGGTGGTATTGATGGCCAGATAGTTGGTTCGTTGTTTTTTGCAGAGGTCTTCCAGGTGTTTCTGGTTCTGCACAAACTGCTGCTTCACGTTTTTGGTGAATCCCGGAAGTGAGGTGTTGATCCAATAGGTCTTTTTCTGTTCCGGATCAAACAGCGGCATAATGCCCAGACTCGGGAAATCACGTTCCCGTTTGTCCATCAGATGGATCACCACCACATCGTGCTGCTTGCTCAGCGTTTTCAATGCCTGGTCGTAATCTTTGTCAATAAAATCACTCAGAATAATGATGATGCTTTTCCGCTTCAGCATGTTCATGGTGAAGTAGATGCCCGCATTCAGATCGGTTTGGGTTGATTGCGGTTTCATTCCAAACAATTCGGCAATGATCCGGTACGCCTGCTGCATGCCTTTGCCCGGTTTGATGTAGCTCTCCCGCTTGTTGCTGTATGCAATCACTCCCACCTGACTGCCTTCTTTCACAGCCGATAAGGCCAGAACACCGCAGATTTCCTTGCACATGTCCAGCTTCTTGGCGCCGAATTTCCCCACTTCCTGCGAAGCCGACACATCGAGCAAAAAGAACACGGTCTGTTCTTTTTCTTCTTTGAACGTCTTCACAAAGGTGCCGTGTCCTTTGGCTGATACGTTCCAGTCGATGGTCCGCACATCGTCGCCATACTGGTATTCCCTCACATCGTTAAACTCCAGCCCGGAGCCTTTGAAAACCGAATGGTAATCGCCCTGCATCTGCGTATTGAGCGCCTTCCGAATTTTGATTTCGTAGTTCCGAAGCTTTTGAATGGTTTCCCTGAGATCCATGAGCGGTTGGGATTTGTTTTGCAAAGGTAGAAAACCAGCGATGCCAACAAATTGAAAATCCTGTCCTATTTTTGAGCCCGTCCATGCATCCATACCTGCTTCTTCTTTCCTTCTTTTCCGGTGGCTTTTTGTTCATCGCTCTGGGATATGGAGTCTCCCGGTTGTTGCAGACACAAAAGCCCAATCCCCAGAAGCTGGCTTTTTACGAATGCGGTGAGGAGCCGTCCGAAGGAAAAGGTGCCCGGTTCAATTTCCGGTATTTTCTGCCTGCTATTTTGTTCCTTTTGTTTGAAATCGAAATTGTGTTGCTGGCCCCCGTTCTTCTGGCCCGTTTTCACCCTTTGGAAGGAACTTCTCCCCAAAGCTGGGAATTTCTGATTCGTTGGGAGCTGCTGGTTTTCGCTCTCCTGCTTTTTGCCGGCTATATTTTTGCCTTATCGAGAGGATATCTTTCCTGGGAAAAAACGGAAATCGAGGCACCCGTTTTCAACGGACCGGTACCCGATTTTGCCTACGAGCAATACAACCTGGAGCAGGAAAGAGCCCGCAAACCGGACAGCACGGTTGGCGTTTCGGCCTAAAAAATGCTGACGAAGTTTTATTGACCTGGTCCTTCAAGTTTGCTGTTTTCCCGATGACGGTTCAGATCCCGTTTCGTTTTCTTCTCTAGATTTTTCAGCATGGCTTCCTCAAGATTCACACCGGTCTGGTTGGCCAGACAGATCAGCACAAACAACACATCGGCCATTTCATCACCCAGATCTTCCTTTTCTGCACCTGGTTTCCAGGATTGTTCGCCATATTCCCTGGCCATAATCCGGGCCAGTTCACCCACTTCTTCCATCAGCACCGCCGTGTTGGTGAGTTCGTTGAAATAGCGGACACCAATGGTTTTAATCCATTCGTCTACCGTGGTTTGTGCTTCTCTGATCGTCATGGTCATTTTTTGAGGAAGGCAAATAGATAAAATCCCATCGCTTAGAAAATGAAATTGCTGAATTTCGCCGCAACAAATTATCGGGCATGTCAGCATATCTCCTCAAAGGCGGAACTCTTGTAAATGAAGGCCAGGTGTTTCAGACCGATCTTCGGATTCATCACGACCGAATCGAAACCATCGGAAGCGGATTATCTGCCCGTCCGAATGAAACCGTCGTCGATTGTGAAGGACTCCATATATTCCCCGGCATCATCGACGATCAGGTGCATTTCCGGGAACCGGGACTTACACACAAGGCCACGATCGGGTCTGAATCAAGAGCCGCTGTCGCAGGAGGAGTGACTACCTTTATGGAAATGCCCAACACCAATCCCACGACCACAACGACAGAGCAATTGGATTGGAAGCGAAACCGGGCAGCACAAACCAGTCTGGCCAATTATGCTTTCTTTTTCGGCGCCACGAATGAAAACCTGGAAGATGTACTTCGTGTGGATCCGTTCAAAACCTGTGGCATCAAAATTTTTATGGGCTCTTCGACCGGCAATATGCTGGTGGATTCAGAGCCGGTGCTGGAACAGATCTTTTCCTCAACGCCATTGGTGATCGCCACCCATTGTGAAGATGAAGCCACCGTCCGCCGGAACATGGCCGAAGCCACAAGCCGGTTTGGGGAGAACATTCCATTTTCGGAGCATCCGCTTATTCGTAGCCGGGAAGCTTGTTTTCTTTCCTCGTCCATGGCAGTTTCTATGGCCAGGAAACACGGAACAAACCTCCACATTCTCCACATCACAACAGCCGAAGAACTGGCCCTTTTCGAACCGGGACCGATGAAAGGTAAAAAGATCACCGCTGAAGCCTGTGTGCATCATCTCTGGTTTGATTCTTCGGATTATGAAACTCTCGGTGGTCAGATCAAATGCAATCCGGCCATCAAAAACAAAGAAGACAAAGAAGCCCTCTGGAAAGCCGTTTCCGAAGGGAGGATCGACATTATCGCCACCGATCATGCGCCACATACCTGGGAGGAGAAACAACATGCGTACGGCCAATGTCCCTCCGGATTACCGCTTGTTCAGCACAGCCTTGAAATGATGCTCGACCAGCATCTTAATGGAAAAATCAGTCTGGAAAAACTGGTGGAGAACATGTGTCACCATCCGGCAGAGCGGTTCTCGGTTTCAGAAAGAGGCTTTTTACGGGAAGGGTTTATGGCCGATCTTGCCATTGCCAGTCTCAACTCCTTGCACACTGTCACTCACGATACCGTCCTGTACCAATGTGGTTGGAGTCCATTGAATGGCACCCGTTTGCAGGCGAAAAATTTGTATACTT
>DAIOVD010000110.1:0-14141 GCA_036759185.1 Catalimonadaceae bacterium
TGACAGTGCCTGGAGGTACACTTTTTCAGCAAAAGCAGAATCAGAAAACTCATACTGAATTCCCAGGCTGTTCAGAGACTTCACCAGATTGGTGTCTTTTGGTTGAGTTAGCAGGAAATTGAATGTAGAATCAGCTGCCTTGTCCTGAGCAGCTGCACAGGGATGATTCATCCAACCACAAAGCCATCCAATCAGTAGAATCCTGACTACGGTTTTCATAGAATTTGAATTTTTTTGAGGTAGCTAGTTAAGATTTTAAACAACAATAGAAATGGTTATTGGGTAATATTTGAGTAGTTGTTAGGGCCTGTTTCAGTTTATTCAAATAACAACTCATGGTTTCTGGGCATCATGATAATTGGTGTTATTCTCATTGCAAACAGCCTGATTAAAATCCAAACCGTTTATAGTTCCCTCACCCTTGCAAAATGGCATTCATAAAACCTGTCATCCCAGTTTTGACAGGTGGAGGGAAATGCAAACAGGTGCCCGGTAATCTTTCCTTTTACAACGGAGCCCACTGGCCCCCATTGAGTTATTGTAAGTGTGTGGTTGGCTCTCATCCATCCACTGCTGACACAATCTGATCCCTGATATGAAAGTTTTGCGCCCTGCATTTCCCATTTTCGGGTTCCAAAGTTGTCTTTATTCTCTACTCTGACAGTCCCTTTTCCTGGCCAAAGTGTATCCAGAACATAGGAACCGATTCCCTCCACCGAATCAATGGAAAAAACAAACTCGTCACGGGTATGATAATAGGAATTGGACTGAACTGCAGAAACACTGAAAGTGTAAGAATGTCCATCTGCCCTGAGATTGAGACTCAAATTTGCATTTCCCTCTGAAGCAACGATGTCAAAACCGGAAACCGTAACCCATCCTTTCTTGCCCGGATTGAAATGGGTAATACCACAACGGTTTTCACAGGCAAGGGAGTCCCGGGTGGAGAGTTGCTCCGCATCCTGGCATTTGTAGCATTGGGTGCTGTCCTTGTTCAGAGAATCGGCCAGGGTTTCGGGATTTTCTTTTTTGCAGGAAAACATAAAACTTGAAAAAGCGAAAAGTGCCAGAACACCCTGAATTGGCGTCAACAAATCCCGGAATTTAAAGCAATGAAGAAGAGGCATATTGATTTCGTTTTCGGCACAAAGATTACCGGTTGCACGTCCGGTTTTATCCTCCGAAAAGGGGATATTGAGGAAATCCTTTCATCCAATATGGGATAAACTTCCACAGTGAATGTGTCGTATCTCCCTTTCGATATGAGGAGCAACAATCAAAATACGGCAAGATTTTGGTTTGGGAATTAACCTGCCTTCATTTCCAACTGTGTATTCTCCCCCATTCACAGGATTTTTGAAATACTCCCTTTTCGCAGAATTGATGGGCTTTGATTGCCAGGCGAGGTTTGCTGAAACAAAATTTAGTTCGAATTATGAAAACAAAATTCAATACTGAGTCCATGGGAAATGCATGTTATGCCCTATTTCTCGCATTCATACTGGTTTCGGCCACTTCATTTGGTCAAACCTATTGTACACCGACCGGAACAAGTTGTTCTGCGGGAAAATCAATTTACGCTGGTGATTTATCGGTTTTTAATTACCGGCCGCTGGGTCAGGAGGGAGGCTTACCTACAACCTACCCCCAAATTACAGGTTGTCCTTCAAACGGTTTTACAGATTATAAAAATGTAAATGTGCCTACACCAACTTTTCCTGGAAGCCAACTGTTAGTCATTGGGGAACTAAACTACTCAAACAACCTGGCACCTTCAGATCTGATTTCTCAAGCCTTGTGGATGGATTTAAACAACGATGGGGTTATGAACAGCACAAATGAATTTATCCAATCTGGTTCTATTCTTGCTTCCAATGGATCCAGTGCCCTGCCACCTTTCGTAATGCCTTCTACCGGCATAACATTTGGATTGATCAATTGCAGACTCCGGACAACACTAAACCAAACTCAAACTTCCGGAAATGCATGTACATCCTTTCCAGGGATCAGCCATACTCTAGATTTTAAAATCAATATTGTTCCAGGATGCTTTCAGCTCTCTTCGGGTCGATATTGTTATTTCTTCAATGGATGCACCTACAAGTCCAACTATTTCAATTCTGTAAGCTTTACCACTACACTTGGGACTACCATCAAAACATCCACCTTTGATCCTGCCGGGTTTTCAGATTACCGATCTTTGGCAATTTCTGCCCCATTTGGTAGTACCATTACTGTTTCCGGAAATATTTTCAGGGAGAATCCTTACCCTCAGGAATCCTACAATTGGCTCACCATTTGGGCTGACTGGAACAACGATGGAGCCTACGATGCAAATGCCGGAGAATTGGTGGGGTTCAATAACCTACCCAACAATTCGAATGGTAATATACCATTTAGCTATCCTGTCACCATTCCGGCAACTGTCACATCACCAAAGGTTAATTTTCGTTTGATGACCAACTACTCCGGAATTGTGAATGGCTGCCTGTTTGCAGGGGGAATTCCCTTTATCGGAGAAACAGAAGATTATGTGGTGAATGTAGCAGCAGGTGGTGTATTGAACGGGGGCCTGGAAAATCTCTGTTCTCCCGGCAACCCATCCAATATCACCTTTTCAACTTTACCAGGTGGTAATTACTACTACTACTGGTATTATCGGAGTGGATTGGTTGCCCAACCAACCGGCACCACGATGCCTGCTTCACCATGGGTAGCCATACAAAATAATCATCCGATAACTGGTTTACCTACCATGACCTCATACGACCCACCTGCTGGATTAACATCAAACCGAACTTATGCCTGCTTTGTGGCGGCCAAAATCCAGGGGCAACCCAATCCCGGTTGGGCTCTTGGGGTTAAACAGGCAAAAGTAAAAACCTGCTCAGGCAGGATGACAACTTATCATTCAGATTCTGAATTTGAAGACATCCGGGAGGCTTCCGTCTGCCAAAACATCCCCAACCCCTTCACCACCGAAACGTCCATTCCCTGTTTCATCCCGGAAGGAACCCAATCGGCCAGCCTTGAAATATTTGGTCTGGATGGACGAAAAGTGCAACAAATCAAACTTTCCACTACAGGAGAACAAAACGTGAAAATCGAGAGCCGGATGCTTCCAGCCAGTGGAATGTATCTGTATACTTTGGTACTCGACGGACAGAAGCAGCCGATGCAACGGATGGTACTGGCAAAATAAAAACCTGAGCAAAACGTCCCGATAGCGAATGGCTTTCAGGACGTTTTGCTTTCTGCTATTACCGTTACACACCTCCTCTAACGCCATACTTTTCAAAATATCCCCTTTTCGAAGGATTTCAGGGAGAGTCCTTGTTGAGCACCTTTGAAGGGAATACAAATTCATTCAAGCCATGAAAATACGTGTCAGATTTTTCACCCTTTTTGCCCTGCTTTGGATTCTTCCGTTGGAAAAACCCACACAAGCTCAAAGTATTACAATTACCAGCCCGGCCACTACATGGTATGTTGGCCTGGACTACAAAATCAAATGGACGTCGTTTGCCTTATCCTCTGATTATGTGAACATTGACTACTCCACCAACGGTGGCTCAAATTGGATCAACATAGCCAGCCATATCCCAAACCGGGGTGCAGACGGGTACATCTGGACTATTCCCAACACGCCCGTTGCCCAGCCCTGGTTCCGGATTGAAGAGTTTGGACCGACTGGTGTAAACCACACGTTTGTGAATACATTGGGGATTAAAGCGCCAACGCTAAACCTTGTTACAGTGGTGGCAGGCACTACCGAACAGCCTTGTGTTCAAAAAACCATTACCTGGACAGAATCGGGACCAGCTCAACAGGTTTCATTTGAATTGTCGAAAGACAACGGTGCCAGCTGGTTTCCACTTCGATACTACAATGGAACTGGCTATTCAGACGGCACTGTTCCCTCAAATCCAGGCACCAATTCTGCCACCATCCTTTGGCCAGAAATCAATGCAAATCTGGCCAAAATCAAAATTAAGGGCGAAACCGGAGCCATTGTTTCAGGGACTTTTAATCTTGAATTTAACGAAGTTCCTTTTGTCCGCCTAACCAAACCGGTTGGGTTCGAAAGCTTTGGCACAGGCCAACCGATAGAAATTACCTGGAGCAAAACCGCACCTTCAGCCGGTATTGTTTTCAGTTTGTATGCGCACAACGAAAATGGCCGTACGCTTATAGAACATTTGGTAAACGATGAGATTACAGGTAGTTACACATGGAACAACACATCGTTTTCTGGCCAGCATTGCAAGATTGAAGTCAATTGCCACCAGGCAGGTGAGTGCCATTCCAGCTTTAGCCCGTTTTATTTTACGGTTTCCAATCAGCCACTTTATTCGATTGAGAAACCGAATGGAGGAGAAATCCTTCAAGCCGGCTCTCAATTTGACATCGAATGGACCTCTCAAAATGTAACCGATCCCAATGTAAACTTGTACATAAGTACAGACAATGGCTTCACCTGGAGCATTATAGCGACTGATGAATCCAATGACGGAGTGTTTACCTGGACGATCCCCAACCAGATTTCCAGTCAATGCCGGGTAAAAGTTAAGGGATCTGCATCGGTAGGTTTCGACGAATCGGATGCGGTGTTTTCGATATTGCCAGTTGCGCCCGTACCACTGCTTTTCAGTCCGGTTTCAGGACCCTGGGGCACGGAAGTAACAATAATCGGAAGTCATCTTGACATGGTATCAGGCATCCGGTTTAATGGCGTAACCAGCTCAATAACAGGCGTAAACTCATCCGGGACCCAATTGGGAACTTTGGCTCCATTTGGTGCCGCAACCGGAAAAATAGAGTTGCTCTATACAGGAGGTTCTGTTTTTACGGACGATGAATTTGTGGTTTGCGGCAACAACGTGCTTTCAACCAATGTCCGGAGCGGGCAAGTTGGCACTCAGGTGGATTTAACAGGAAATTTTTTCAGTCCTGTCGCAAGTCAGAATGTCGTCCTTATCGGTGGTGTACGGGCTAATTACCAATTTTTATCACCTACCATAATTCGTGCTATTGTGCCCGCTGGTGCAAATAGCGAATCGATCCTGGTTCAAAATCTGGCAACTGGTGCAAGTGCTGAAACGCCTTTTCGGTTTTCCGTTACCTTTCCCTCCCAAAATTCGATTTCCGCCAGCGATTTTAGTCCTCCAACAGAATACCTATTCACGCCCGGTTTTCCAGCTTTTGGAGCCATAGGCCAACTGCTGCGCCATGCCGACATAGATGCTGATGGCAAAACCGATCTGATTGTGGTAAACCAGGGTTTTTTAGGTAGCCCATCACCAACCCATAGGATACAGTTTTACCGCAACAATGCAAGTCCCGGCCCATGGACCAGTACATCCTTTGACCCCAGGTTTGAAATTCAGGATACCATTCGAGACCTTGAATTTGCAGACCTCAACGGGGATGGGTTTCCGGAAATGTTGTCTACAAGCAACTATCGTCTAACAATACGGCAAAATCTTGGAACCCCAGGCACAATCAACTCATCCTCCTTCGGACCTCCTGTTATTTGGAACATTGGTTCAATTGTAGAAGGAATAGCTGTGGCAGATTTTGACCAGGATGGCAAACCCGATGTGGCAGTTTCGGCAGACGAAACCGATGTGGCAACCTCAGCGACAGGTAAAATCGTTTTGTTAAAGAATATAATTGGAGTTGGCCTCAGTATTTCACTAGGAGGTTTTAATGCACCTATAAATATTTTACATTCAGGTCGTTGGGGAGATTTGATCGCAGCGGATATGGATCAGGATGGGAAATCAGATTTAGTAATAGGTTATGTTGGTCTTCATGTTATAAAAAACAATTTCGCCTGTGGAGAAATATTAAGCCCCCTTTCATTCACACCGTCGTATTCAAACCCAGCAGGTTTTGGTAGTGGTATGGAAGCAGGAGATTTAAATGGAGATGGCAAACCCGATCTGTTGGTACGAACTGTAATTGGTGGGAGTCCTGCAATTGGCCTGCTTGAAAATCAATCAAATTCTGGCAACATATCTTTAGGCCCGGTAGTCGCCATTTCAGGCGTGCTTACGACCGGAAATCATGTTCCAGCAATGGGCGATTTTGATGGAGATGGAAGGCTTGATATTTGTTTAACCAGTTCGGCTCTGACGCCCCTGGGAGGTGTTTCCATACGAAGAAATAAGGGCTTGGGCGGCAATCTATCCGCTTCATCTTTTGATCCGGAAATAACACTTTTCACGAAGTTTAACGCCGTTCAGGGAGAACCCTCCATTGTACAAATGGTTGCAGATTTTGACATGGATGGAAAACCCGACATCATTGCAATGAATCAGGAATACAACAGTGTAAACTCTTCTTGTAGTTTCAATCTGTTCCTCAACCAGGCTTCACTACCAGGCCCACCCAAAATTCTCTCCTTTTCGCCAACTTATGCCAATCCAGGCCAATCCATTATCATCACAGGCTCCGGGTTTCTTCCCCAAAGTGGCAACCGGCCAGCCAAATCAACCGGTCCTTCTACTCAAAGTACAGGCCCGGCCAGTGTGCAGGACCTTGCTCGAAACCGGGTGTTCTTTGGTCTCGCTGAGGGAACTGTGATTCAGGCTGTTGATACCGAAATGGTGGTGCAGGTGCCGTATGGTGCAACGTTTGACCGAATTACGGTGCTGAACGAAAGCAGCAAACTTAGCGGAACTTCCAGTCAGGCATTTACTCCAACTTATCTTTCCGTACCATTTTTTGGCGCTGGTAACTTTGCTGACCCAAGTACATCCATGCGACACAATAGCCCCAAAGGAGTGGCAATGGGTGATTTGGATGGCGACGGAAAGGCGGACATGGTGGTAGTGAACAATGGTTCGGCTTCCATATCAATTTACAAGAACCTCAGCACACCCGGCACATTGGACTCGGCTGCCTTCCAGCCCAGTTTCGATATTTCAGTGCAAAACGACCCGTTAGATGTGGCCGTAGCCGATCTGAACGGGGACGGAAAACCAGAAATCATCCTTTGCCACAAAGCCTCCAGCCAGGTGACGGTTTTGGGCAACGAAGCGACACAAGGTGAACTTTCAGCAGCGTCCTTCCCAAATCAGCAATTGTATTTTGTGGGTGATGGTCCGGTTTGTGTAAAAACGGGAGACCTAAATGGCGACGGCCGTCCTGATATAGCGACCGCCAATTTTACCCTGGGCAACTTTTCGGTGTTGGAAAACCAACATTTTTCAGGTCTGTTTGGTTCATCCAGCTTTGGTGTTTACCACGACTACGACGGCGATTTGAGCGAATGTACTTCCATTTCCATTGGACAATTGGACAATGAAGGCGGGTTGGACATTGCCGTTACCAACCTGAATACCAACACGGTACAGGTGTTCCGAAACAAGTATCACGAGGGCGTCCCGGTTGAGGATGCTTTCAAACCAGGTCAGATTCTGCCCACCGGAACACAGCCCCAGTCGGTTAAAATGGGCGACTTTGATGGCGATGGAAGACAGGATCTGGCAGTTGCCTGTTCAGAGGTCAGCAACCCGGCCATTGTACTTTTCCAGAATTTGTCGGCTCCTGGTTCACTGCTTGATGGCTCATTTTCAGAACCGGTTCCGGTTGGTCTTTCCGGCTACCTGGAAGAACTGGAAGTGGCGGATATGAACGGCGATGGCCGACCTGACCTGATTACGGTGGAAGGCGCTACCGATCAGGTTTATATATATCCCAACATCCATACAGCCGGCATATCTCTGCAGGACCTGAACTTCGATAACCGGTTCCGTTTGTTTGTAAAAAGGCTGCCAACCGACCTTGCCGTTGGCGACCTTGACAACGATGGCCGCCCAGATATAGTGACGTCCAACCACCTCCACAACTCGGTGTCCATCATTCACAACAACCCCCATGTTACCGTTACGGCTTCTGCAGGAGACCATGGCAGTATTACCCCAAATGGCACCTTTATCTTAAGTCCATTCAGCGACCCTGAATTTATTATTGAGACAGAAGCAGGCTACGAAGTGGAAGAAGTTTTAGTAAATGGAGAGCCGGTCTTGAACCCGGCCCTGAATCCTTTTATTCTGGAAAACCTGGATGGCAACCGGATTATCCAGGTAACCTTTCGCTTAGCTTGTCCGGAAATGATTTTTGTTTCTGCACCTTCAAATTCAACTTTTTCGGTCTCAGCTGCCTGCCAGGCCACCATTGCCTATGGGGTAAACGTCACCAATGTCAATCATTATTCATTTCGGCTTACAGGCGCAACAATCGATTCCGGTAGTGGTCCCGGCCATGGGCATTCTTTCAATGTCGGCATAACCCATGTAAAAATCTATGCCTACAATTCCTGTAATCAGTTTATTACCCATGAGTTTGATATTACTGTTGTGGATGAAGCAACACCCGTACTCACCTGTCCTTCAAAAGTGGTAGCTTCTGCAGAAACCGGGCAAACCGTTTCATTATCACTGCCTCTTCCAACCTATTCCGACAATTGCCAGATAGTCAATCTTTCCTGGGCGATTCAAACCGGCTTCACGACGACATTTTCGGCACCTTTGGGTATTCATTTACTCCAGAACGTCGTACTTGAGATCGGAACGTCCACAGTTTCCTACCGGGCGGAGGATGCTGCCGGAAATTTTACAACATGCAGTTTCCAGATTGAAGTATTGGCTGTACAAGCACCGGAAACACCCCTTATTTCGCCTGGTACAGGCACATTTTCCGGTCCGCAAATGGTGAGCATTTTATCCACTACTCCGGGAAGTGCTGTATATTACACCACATCAGGAAATACGCCTAAGCTCGGTACAAGCTTTACCAAGTTGTACACTCAGCCGTTTCAGATACTGGAATCGACCACGGTTCGGGCGATATCCGTAAGCAATGGATTTCCAAATTCCCAAGTTGCCACTTCGTTCATCAGCATCACCAATCCCGGTAAAGCAGCCAAACCGGTCATCAACCCTAATAGTGGCAATTTTGATGGTTCCGTTTCGGTCAGCCTTTCCACCACAACCGTGGGTGCGCAGGTTTATTACACCACCAATGGCAACACCCCCAGATTTGATGTACCCAACAGTTTCACAAAACTCTATTCCGTTCCGTTTACCCTCTACAACACCGCTACGGTTAAGGCGATTGCTGTGGCTCCGGGAATCGAAAACTCAGCAATGGCCACGGCTAATTTTGTAGTGAATGCATCTGCGATTGTTGCTACCCCAGTTTTCAATCCGGCACCCGGAAATTATTCATCACCTGTAAGCCTGACCATAACCAGTGCCACGGCGGGGGCCGCTATTTATTACACAACGAACGGAAATGTGCCCCGTCTTGATGTTCCGAACAGTTTCACCAAGCTGTATTCCGGGCCGGTTCCACTTGAGAGTTCGTGCACGGTTCGGGCAATGGCTGTTAAAACAGGATTGCAGCCAAGTGCCACGGCGGCAGGTGTTTACACCTTTGGAGTTATGAGAATTGCCGTATCCGAGCCTGAAGATGAACCGGCCTTATGGTATGAATCTTCCTCTGATCCTGGCTTTGATGTCTATCTTTCCGTTTACCCCAATCCGGGTGAAGGTAAATTTACTCTATCGGTCCCTGGGCCACCTGTCCCGGCACGTCTCCAACTGGTCAATCTTCTTGGCCAGGATGTTTGGAACGGGGTTGTGGAACCCACAGAAAGTACAAAGGAAATCGATATCCGGGATCAGCCAGCGGGGATTTACACCCTTGTTTATCAAAGTAATGGCTTGAGGAAGACATTAAAGATTGTCAAACAATAAGCGGTAGTTGCATACCAGACCCGATTCAGGTAGTTGCCTGGATCGGGTTTGTTTTTGAGTTGGTCCAAAATGAAAATAGGGTGTATCCGGTTCGGGTGTCCATTCTGAAAGAAATTCCTGGACCAGTTGGGCATAGGTCAGCGTCGGCCACAAATTGACTTTACCGATGAAACGGATGGCACTGGCAATAAAACCCAAATCTTCCCAGGAAAAAACACACCGGTCGCATCCTGCTTTCGGGGTGTTTTTTGTCGTGGGACTCCTCTTTTCAGAGGATTTTCTCAAATTCCTGATTTCAGTGAATTGACCCTTCCATAATCATGTCACAGGTTTGTATCACACAAAAGCGACAGAAATCATCCTCCTTCATTCTAACAATCCGACACTATGAAAATCTCTTTGCTGGTTAAAAAACCTCTCCTATTCCTTGTCGCCATGAGCCTGATGCAGGCCTGCAAAAAGGACGAACCTGAACCAAAGCCGGAGTTGCCGGTACTGACAACTACCCCGGCTTCTGCCATCACCGCTGAAACGGCCCAAAGTGGCGGAGAAATTACCACAGCGGGAGCCAGTTCGATTGTACAGAAAGGAATATGTTGGAGTACTTACCCAGCGCCCGATACCAGTTTGCAAACCAAAACAACCGAAGGCAGTGGCACTGGAAAATTTGTCAGCCAGATGAAAGGTCTGATCGGAGGAACAACCTATTTCGTCCGGGCTTATGCTGTGAATGCAAAGGGGCTGGCTTATGGAAATGAAATCAGCTTTACAGCCGGAAACCCCTGCGATATAAGCAGCCGGGACCGGGGTTTTCTGGAATATGAGTTTGCCAAAGATTCGGTTCTGACGCCGGGGACGTATAAAATGAACCGCAATTTTACCGTAAAGGCAGGCAGAAAGCTGACTTTAATGGCCGGAGTTATTATAGAGGCACAGAGTAACTACGAATTTAAAGTGGACGGAATCATCAAATCGCTGGGCACCACGACCTGTCCGGTTTTATTTACCAGCAAGAACAAATCTTCCGGTGACTGGTATGGCGTTTACATCAATTCCAATGACACTGCCAACCATTTCGAAAACACCATTTTTGAATTTGGAGGATATGGCAATTCAGCCATCAACAAAGTCTGTGTGAGATTTTCTCCCAACAACTCAGGAGATAGCAGCAGAGCATCTTTCCGAAATTGTACGTTTCGGAACTCGGCAGGCTACGGATTTGTAAGCAATGATGAAGCCAACATTCTGGAAACAATCGACAATTGTACCTTTAGCAACAATGTAACAGCTCCGATTTCTGTTTGCTGGGAGCAAGCGGAATTTGTCAGAACCAACTGCCATTACAGCAGCAATGGGCACAATGTCATCTTCCTTTCATCTCCTGGAGAGCAATTCACGAAAGATATCCGGCTATACCGGCAACCCATTCCTTACCAGATCAATGGAGAAAACTTCATACTCCAGGCTGCTCCGCACTCACTGTTTGTTGGGCCGGGTGTAACGATGGTGATGACAACCAATATGCATATCAGTTTCGATGAAGGCTCCCGTGCAGATTTTCAGGGTACTGTTTCAGAACCAATTGTGATAAAAGGGCAAAACAACCTGGCCGGTGATTGGGGTGGATTTCTGTTCACCGAAAATGGAAACAACAATGTGTTCCGCTATGTGCATTTTTCCGATGGGGGCAATCCGACGACAAATGGAGTGAAATTTGGGATGATTAACCTGAGAGAAGGCAGTACGCCCTCTTCCGTTACAATAGAAAATTGCAACTTTGCAAACTCCTCTAACTATGCACTGGGAGTTTATGACTACCCAACCAATACACCACCACCATCTGTAGCAGGAAGAAATGTGGTGAACGGGGCGACCCGGGGTGCCATCACCGATGCGTTTCAAAACGGAGGAAATTCAACTTCTGGTATCTCCCCAGGAGTTGTCAACCTATACAATTAAACAATTATCGCTTGTTGATGTATCAATTTCCATTGCCAAACCGATCGATGAAACCGTCCGGAATTGTTCTGATCCTTTTTACTCTGCTGCTCGGCGTTTGCAATCCTGTACAATCTGCAGAACTGAATTTTGGGACAACCATTTACTTCACAGCCCCCGATCCCGGATCCCTTCCCGGGACCATTCTCACCAGTTCGGGAACCACCTTGTCAGGCTTTAACTTTAGCTCAGCTACGGGAACACATCCCTTGTTCGCAACCGGTATTTATTATCCGGTGACCGATTGCCAGAGCCACAACCTTTGGGTAAAATTCCGGCATGTTGCCACAGACGCCAGTGGTCCCAACTTTGGATTAAACATAACCGCCACTACCGGCCAGGCCTTGTTTGGAGGACCAAACATGATTGGTGGCTTCAGTGGATTTTTGTACCAGATCGAAATTTTTAAAGACCAGAATTTCACCGGAACCAGAGCCAATATTCTGGGAGAATTATACCCTACCACCGTAACGGTAGCCAGCCTTGAAACACTTGCATATCCGGCTGGCCCGCATGAATGGCTTTGCTTTCAGATTCAAAATGAAGGAAGCTCCGGATGGAACCTGAATTCCACCAATTTTACAGGGAGCAATCCCAATTCTCATCCCGGATTTTCTCCTGTACCTGTGGAGGTAACCCCTGGAAACCAGGCCACCTATTTGCCAAAATTCTCAGAAAACTTCCCGACAGGACGGGATTCGGTATATGCCATTACTCTTCCGGTCGGCGGTTATTCTGAATTTAAAATGACAGCGAACGGGGTTTCGCGATTCCAGTATGGATATGAATTTTCAACCTATGGTTATCAGGGGATGAGCATGGCGTTTGGGGAAGGTCCGGCATTAACCGATTCCATTGTGCACGAAAAGTGTTACCGGACGGGTGGCAGCATTTATCTAACACCATCCGGACTCGGTCCTTACACATTTTCCTGGAGCAACGGAAGCAGTCTGCAAAATCTGGAAAACGTGGCACCAGGCACCTACACAGCAAATGTCACCGACCAGGCTGGCTGTTTCAGTCAGGTTACCAAAACAATCAATCCCGGACCTGTTTTTACTGTTGATCTCGTGCAGACTTTTCTTTCAGCCTCCCAGGAAGTTGTGGTTTCCTCATCCGTAACAGGTGGGGAAGGAGCTCTTCAATACCTCTGGAATACAGGCAGTACGCAGGATTCTCTCACCACAGACAGCAACGGAGTGTATATCCTGGAAGTGACCGATGGGCAGAATTGTGTAGCAAAAGATACCATAACCGTAACGCAGTTTGTTGGAATCAGGGAGATCGAATCAACCGATGGTTTTTCACTCCATCCCAATCCTGCAAAAGAGGGATTCTGGATGAAAACCCGGCCTTTGGCTGAATCAGCCTCCATTCAGCTTACAAACTCAATGGGACAAGAAGTATGGACGGGAATGTATCCGGCCGGAACTACATCAAACTTTATGGATGTATCCACATTACCCAAAGGTATTTATCTGGTTTCTCTCTGTAACCGGAAGGCACGCCATCACATCCGCCTTGTGGTGGAGTAAGAGCAATCAGGAAATGGAATAGGAATGGACAGGAAGAGGACGGAGTCGCTTTTCCAATCAGAGGCCAGGGACGGGGAATTCCGGATCAGACTACCTTCCGCACAAATTCAGATTTGAGTGCCATGGCTCCGAATCCGTCGATTTTGCAGTCGATGTTGTGGTCGCTGCCCGGACGTAGTTTGATGTTTTTCACCTTGGTTCCGGATTTGATGGATTTGGCGGCGCCTTTCACCGGAAGATCTTTTACCACGACCACGGTGTCGCCGTTGGCCAGTTCATTTCCCAGGGAATCGATGATTTTTTCGTCGCCAATCACTTCGTCTGCCTCCTGCTTTTCGGCCTGCCACTCGTGGGCGCATTCGGGACAAACCAGTTTATCGTCCATTTCATAGGTGTATGGACTTTTGCAAACCGGACAAGGAGGAAGTTGACTCATGACTTTTAATTTGGGTGCAAGATTACGCAAAGTTTAGGTGGAATGACAACCTGATTGGCATCAGCAGAAATGGCTTTGAAATGGAAAAGAAGATTCCTTGTCCGGAATCTTTCTGGAAATTATTATGATAATTTTTTCAAAAAATAAAATCATAATAATTTTCTGAAGGAAAAATAGATGAAAAGGACTGTCAAAAAAGGTGAGATATTCTGTTTTTTGAGATAAGAATCAAAATTCTCACATAAAAACCCTATATCGTTCTATGTGTCTATGTGGTTTAAAATAAGTCACTTAACCACATAGACACAACCTGTCCCGAATTATTCAGGATAGGTCACATAGAAATACACATAGTTTTAACTGTTTTACAGGTTGCTATGATCCAACGAGCGGCGACTTTTCAGA
>DAIOVD010000111.1:0-14045 GCA_036759185.1 Catalimonadaceae bacterium
GGCTGATTTCACAACTCCTGGTATTTTCTATGTTATTGATGATGCCAATTCAACCATCGGTGCAAACTGGAGTGTTGGTGGTGCTTCCACACGGGTAATCATTACGAATCCTGGAACATTTACCATCCCGGCTGCTTTCAGTTTGTCAACTGCTGGTGGTTCAGGTGTTACAGTTGGACTTCAGGGTGTACTGACTATGCAGAACTCAACTCTGCCGGTTATTTCATCTGTTGACTCTACGAACTCAACCGTAAATTATGAAATGGGTGGAACTGTTACTCTTCCAGCTCTTTCTTTTTGCAACCTTGGTTTGAAAAATGGTGTGAAAGCATTTCCTGTTGGAACAGGACCTAACGGTGCTGAGAGACTTGATAATTCAATTCGTGTAAAAGGCAATCTGACAGTTGACGCAACAACTCTTGATCCTGCCGGCGCTCCATTCTCTTTCCTTTCCTGCCATGGAAATGTAACGTCATTGAACTCTTCCGTTTGGGGAACTTCTTCTGATGGACTTACCCTTACATTCCGCGGAAATCAGCACCAGTTGTTCTCAAAGTCAGGTGGTGGCCCGGATCTGGTATTTTTCAAAATAGCCTGTAACAAGTCAGGTGGTTATCTGACAATGGGACCATCCAACAATCTGAGCATTACGCAGGATGTGGAAATGGTTGTAAACGGATCTGCCCGCTTCATTGACGGTGGAAATACAATTGATCTTGGTGATGACCTTCGCCTGGGAGGAAATGGTGTATTTCAACTGACCGGAACATTCAATATGCTCGGAACCACTGTTGGTGATCCGCACAACATTGAAGATAATACAGGTGCTGTAACAACAGCAACGCTAAACAACCTGACGATCTCAACACCAAACGCAACGGATGAAGTTCGTTTCATGCCTTTGGCTGGAGTGAATGTGGTGAATATTAATGGTAACCTGACCATTGCCACACCGAATGCATCTATGGAAACAAATGCAAATGAGATCCGGTTGAAAGGAAATTTCACCAACAGCAGTTCAGCTCTGACCAGCCTTGTTGAAGGAACTTCAATTTTCAATTTCAACGGAACAAGTCCACAGGTTGTGTCTTCCAGCGTAGCCAATGAAATTTATGCAAACGTTATTGTTTCCAATCTTTCTGGTGTGACATTCAGCAATCCGATCACTGTGAATGGAAACTGGACAAACAATGGTTCTGTTTCTTTCGGATCTAACCTTGTTACGTTTGCCGGAACTGCAACTCAGAATGTTGGAGGAAGCCGCAGAACAATGTTTAGTGACCTGACAATTAACTCTGCTGCCGGAACAGGTTTCACGGTATCATCAACCGGACTTGTTTCTGTGACGGGTGCTGTTACTTTTGGAACAGGTGCTGACCTTACTGTAACTCCAGGAGGTGAATTCCGTCTGGTATCAAACGGTTCAGGAACTGCCCGTATCACAAGTACAACCGGTGCCGGAACTATTATTACGGGTAACCTTACTGCTGAGAGACATGTTCCGGTTCAGGGATGGCACCTCACAGGTACTGCTCTTTCTGCTCAAACCATCATGGATTGGAATGACGATCTTGCCACACAGGGACCAATGCCAGGTGTTGAGACTCCGAATCCAGGTTCAAACACATCTATGATTTTTGAACACGATCAAACATACACAACCAATGATAACCTTGGTGAAATGAATGGATGGAAAGTTCCAACTACCAGTGCTGTATCCAACCTGATTGGTTACAGAGTCTTCACTCCGGCCGGTGCTGTTCTTGATAACTCAGGTGCATACTCAGTTGGTACTAAATCTTTCAACCTTGTTAATTCAGGTGGTTCTTATCCTGGTTACAATTTGCTTGTGAATCCTCATCTTGCTCCGGTTGATCCTACTTTGTTTACATATGGTGGTGGTGTACAAACGACTGTCGTTGTTTGGAACCCAACAACTGAACAGTACGAATATACAGGATCTCCAATTTCAGGTGCGGTGGCCAATGGTTCCATCAATCCTCTTACAACCAGCCAGGGATTCTTTGTTTTCACAACAATAAATGGTTCTACACTGGGTATTCCTGAAACAGCAAAAACCACAGGTGGTACATTCTTCCGGACAGCTTCTTTGTCTGGTGTTGAAGTGAAGATTCAAAATACAAACGGAAAATCTGATCGCACTGTATTCCAGTTTGTAAACGAAGCCAGTGCTTCTTACGAGCCGAATTTCGATGCTAAAAAGGTTCTGAATCCAGGTATGAACATCTACACCATTGAAGGACAGAATCAGAAACTGGCCATCAATGCACTTCCTTTCGAAGGAGAGCAAATGGTTGTTGCCCTGGGGTACCAGGCCAATGCAGGTTCTCATACCATCTCTTTGGTTGGATTGGAAAATCTGAATCATGCCTCTCAGGTATTCCTGAAAGACAATGAAACCGGAGTAATTGTTGATCTGAATCAAAACGCAACCTATTCATTCGTAGTTGGTCAGGACGAAGTCAACAACAATCGTTTTGAACTGATTTTCACAAATTCTGTAACAGCAGTAAATACAAAGTCCAGCTCATCCGTTGCGATTTATCCAAACCCTGTTGTTTCTGGTTCATTCACCATTGCAACTGCTAACCTGAGTGGTTCAGTTTCAGTTGAAGTAATGGATGTTCTTGGTCGTGTAATTGACCGTCAGCAGATTTCAAATATTGCTCAGTCAGCTGAACTTCAGTTTAACAAGCCTGCAACTGCTGGTAAGTACACTGTGAAAGTGACAGATTCGAAAGGTTCTGTTGTTCGTTCTCTGATCGTTCAATAATTTCGGTCCACTTTTTAGCAGGGTGTTTACCCTCTGTAAGCGGCCTTCCTTTTGGGAGGCCGCTTTTTTTATGTCTGGTTCTCAGAGACCGGTTGCAAAAGGGTTTTGTTGAAAACCTTCGTTATTTCTGACTTGTTATTGGGAGGCCTGTTCCGGATCTTGATGTTTTCAAATAGCCGCCATTAGTCCCAAAACAACCCTTTAGAGCCTTGTTTTTCTGAAAGGATGACTTAGAAGCTTCCCGGGAATCAGGCGCCTCTGATTGGCATCAGAGGCCATCACAACGAATGGCAAACACATGGTCCAAGATGTTCTGAGCCTGCCGATTTCAGGTGAAATTCTGCTCGATTATTACTTCTGAATTTGCTAATGGCGAGGGTATTTTTTTGCTGTAGGAATGATGATGGCGGATCAATTTATTTTCGGAAATGATGGACTGATTTCATTGAATATTGACCTCAATTTCTGTGTTTGGGCTTTGTCTAAATTTCTATTAATCAGCGTATTGAAATAGACCTGGTGAAATGGTCTCAGAAATTTTATCAGTGAGGTGTTTACTTTTGAATCGGAAAGAGGATAAACCACCGACATTTTACCAGAAAATTTCTTCTGATATTTTTGTTGTATTCTCAAGTTTCCTTACCTTCGCAATCTGAAAAACCTAGTTCTCATGAAAAAAGCATTTTTATCTGTTCTCTTCTTAATGGGCGTAGTCCTTGTAGGAGTTTGTGATGATCCACCGCCATTCAACCCTGGTGATCCGACCCCGGTTCCAGTTGACGGTGGCGTTTCTCTTCTTTTAGCCGCTGGCGCAGCTTACGGCATTAAGAAAGTAAGAGACAACCGCAAAGCAAAAGCTGAAGGCGAAACCTCAGAAGAAAACTAAAAAAATTACCCCGTGAGAACGGGGTTTTTTTATGAAGAGGCCGTACGTAAGTGCGGCCTCTTCTTTTTTGCTCAGGATATTAAAAACAGCCCGGTTTGTTGATGCAAATGCAAAAACCAATGCCACACTTTGTTGGGTATTCCAAAGCATCCCCAACACCGGCCTGTAGTCCAACTACTGAATTATCGTCTGAAATCCCAATCAATGAGGCGGGATTGATCTTTTTCTAAAGGCTATATGGCTTAGGAAAAAATGGATCTGAGCGAACAGGTTGTTGCCTAAGGCGACATTCATTGTGGCATGATCAGGTATGAACAGATCCACTCTGGTGGCATTCTTTTCCACTTCCGGAACGGCCTTTAACCTCAAAAAAAAACCACCGGAAAAATCTGACAAAGATGTTTCCGGTGGAATGAATAGGAAAGGGAATTTTACTTCTGCTTAGCGGCCCATTCTGTTCCGATCCAGGCAAACAATACCACAGACAAGGAGCTCGCCGGCATCAGAATAGCGGCAATAATGGGCTGTAAATGACCAGTCACAGCAAAGCTGAGCCCGATGACATTGTAGATGAGAGAGATAATAAAGCTAAGCCTCACAACCTTCATCGTCCTTTGGGTAATTCCGATCAGAGTAGGGAGAGAAGGCAGATTCTCCGCAATCAGAATGGCATCACTGCCAGGTGTGAACTGGTGCGCATCAGCAGCGATTGCGATGCCAACATCCGATTGCTGCAATGCCCCGGCATCATTCAACCCATCGCCGATCATAGCCGTAATTCGTTCTTCATCCTGTAGCCGGCGAATATAGCTGAGCTTGTCTTCCGGGCTTTGGGCAAACCGGCTGGTTCCATTGTTTCGCTGAAACAGGTCTTTCCAGAATTCCTGCCCGGTTTCATGATCCCCGCTCAGCAAATGCAAACGGAAGGTTTTTGCCAGAACCCGGACCAGTTTTCCCACAAATGGCAATGGAGCTGAACGAATGGAAAAGTAACCTTTGTATTCATCCTGAATTTTTATGTGGATGACGGAGCCGTCTTCCTTTTCGGAGGTTGCACCAATCCAGCTTCCTGAACCCGCCACCACGTTTTTTGATTGCCAGCTACCGGTAACTCCCTTGCCTTTCCATTCGTTAAAACGGACGGCATCTTCTTTTGGTTTGCGGTTCAGATAACGAACCACAGCCCGACTTAATGGGTGTGTAGAACAGGAAAGCACGGCAGCCAGTGCGTCTTTTTCATTGTCTATAAGTTCACCACCTCTGAATTCTACGGTGACGCCAAACCGGTCGCTTAATGTCCCGGTTTTGTCAAAGACAAGGGTGTTCACATGTGAAAGCCGCTCAATTACTTCCGTATTTTTCAGAAAGAAACCCCTTTTGCCCAACAGCCGCATCGTGTTGCCCAGAGCCATCGGATAGGCCAGGGACAGAGTACATGGACAGGCAATGATGAGGATGGAAACGAAAGCATGCAGGCTAACCCTTGGATCAAGAAACATCCAGGTAACAGCGACACCCAAAGCCAGAATCAGCACACTGGGGGTGAAATAATAGGCAACTGTATCAGCAAATGTCTTGAGACCAGGCTTGCTGTCCTTTTTGAAAATCGGGTTGTTCCAGAGTGTAACCAGTTGGCTGCGTGACATTTCCCTGGTTGCTTTCATCACAATGCTGCCGGAGGTTTGTTTGCCACCTGCCATCAATACAGTTCCGGTTTCAATACGTTCTGTCCTTGATTCACCGCTCACAAAGCTGTAGTCGATCCAGGCTTCTCCATCCAGAAGGACACCATCGCACGGAATGATCTCCCCATGCCGTATTTTGAGAATGTCACCGGCTTTTACATCGGATGACAAAACAGATTCTTCCTTTCCATCCAGGTATCGGGTAATACTGAGAGGAAAGTAGGAGCGAAAGTCACGTTCAAAGGACAGGAACTCAAAAGTCCGGTTCTGTACCCACCGGCCAATGAGAAGGAAGAAAATCAGTCCGGTTAAAGAATCAAAATAGCCGGCACCGGTTTTGGTGAGAATTTCATAAAGACTAAGAACCAGTGTGGCAATCATACCCACACCAATGGGCACATCCAGATTCAGAATTCCTTTGGTTATGCCAAGATAAACAGCTTTCAGATATCCCCAGCCGCTGAAGAAAACCCCGGGAATTGCCAGAGCAAGATTCAGCCAACCAAAGAAATGACGGAACTCCAGATCCTGCAGACCAAGGTATTCCGGGAAACTCAGCAGCATAATGTTTCCGGCACAAAATCCTGCCACGGCCATCCGCATTGTAAGAAGCGTGGCCTCACTGTACCCTTCTTCTTTTTTGTGATTATCGGGATCCGATAAATCGGGGCTATACCCAAGCGAATCAAGCCAGGCCACCAGCTTGCTGAAAGAAATGACATCTGGTTTAAACGTGATTTCAAGTTCCTTTCTCAGAAAATTGACCTCACTTGAGATCAGACCTTTCTGTTTCAGGTAAAGCCTTTCCAGTACCTGTACGCAGGATGCACAGTGAATGCCAGGTATTTTCAGTCGCACCAGAACCGCATCTCCCCGTTTTGCGCAGACCCATTTGCTGAATGCTTCCGGTTGATCAAGCCAGACCAGTTCTTCTGCAGAACGGGGGGCGGCTGGTTCAGGAAGTTCACATGAGCCGGTATCGGCCAGAAATGTGTGCGCCGTTTTACAGCCATGGCAACAAAAATAATTTCCATTCTCCTCTATTTCAGTGCGGGCGGGAAGACCGCAGTGAGCACAAACCAGTTTCCCGGCAACGATTGTATCCATATCTGTACGAAGGCTGTTTCTGAATTCCTGCAATTTGGGATCCATTGTCATCCGGAAATTTGATGCGCATGGGAGCGAAAACTGATATTCATCAGATTGTTGAAGCAGTCGTATATATTTTCAATCGAGGACCAGTTGTTCCGTATTCGTAGGCTTGGTTTCGGGGCATCAGGAAAGTTGTCCTTTATTCAGAAAAAAGTTTCAAATTTGCTTTTGTATGAAAAATCTATTCGTCCTCCTTGTTTTTGTACTGGGAACTCTCCACCTCACTTCTGCCAATTTTCCAGCTAAATCTCCGGCTGATGAGAAACTGGTTTGGTATACCGATCTGATGAAAGCCCAGGAGGCCTCAAAAAAATCAAAGAAGCCAATTTTTGGTTTTTTTACCGGCAGCGACTGGTGTGGCTGGTGCCATAAATTACAGCGTGATGTGTTTGCCAAAACTCCTTTTGTGGAGTGGGCTCAAAAAAATGTAATTCTGCTTGAACTCGATTTTCCTCGTTCAAAGCAATTGCCTGCTGAAATAGCGCAACAGAATTACAACCTTCAGCAACAATTCAAAGTGCAGGGCTATCCAACGATT
Source organism: Catalimonadaceae bacterium (assembly GCA_036759185.1). Classification (GTDB taxonomy): domain Bacteria; phylum Bacteroidota; class Bacteroidia; order Cytophagales; family Flexibacteraceae; genus CAMDMI01. The sequence goes on from DAIOVD010000111.1 coordinate 7,056, forward strand.
TGGTTGTTTTACGCCAACGTGGATGGTTCCAATAAAATCAGCCTGAATGCCCTTGGATCACTTGGTTACCCTTCCGGAGCAGAGAAAGGCAAAGAAGAGGTGAAGTTTCTGAATGAGGCCAACGCGATTCTGGCCAATCAGAAAAAATAGAATACCGAAATTATTTCCGGATGGGGGACGCGATGAGGCATTTGCCCTGGATAAGTCTTTTCTCTGTACTGGCATTTTTTGCCTGTGGAGAAAAGAAGAATGGAACCGTTTCGGGTGATTCTTCCGCAATTCGACAGCCGCAGTCATCACCGGTTTCTGTCGATTCTATTCTCAGTAATGAGGAGCTGTATGGTTACCTGCCCGCCAATCACCCAAATGACAGCATCGTTTGCATCCTGTTTTTTGATCCGCAGGGCAAAGGATCGGAACCCATACAGCTTTATCGCTCGCTGGCCCGTCGCTACCGGATGCTGATTGTGGGCTCCAACCGTTCCCGAAACGGACTGGATTTTCAGGCAACCCGTTCCATTGTCCAGAATCTGATAAAAGAAGTATCGGGTGTTTATGGACAGAGCTTCAGTAAAATATCGTTTTATGCCGCTGGTTTCTCAGGTGGCGCAAAAGTGGCTATGGATGCGGCCAATGTAGCTCCCGAATTGAAAGGGATCCTGTATGCCGGTGCTCCTGCTGCTTCTACGTTGACTGCGACTCCTCTTTATGGTTTTGTTGGTGAGAAGGATATGAACCTGGCCGATGTGGTTCAGTTTGATGCCTCCATTCTCCCTCCCAAACTGCATTTCCTTCGGATTTGGGATGGAAAACATGAGTGGCCTGCTGCTTCGGAAATGCAGGGTGGTGTCGAATGGATTTCGTTACGGGAAGGAGCAAACCGGTCTCAGGCTTCTGGTGTGACAGGTGACCTGGTGGGGATGGCGGCCTCTGAAAATGATCTGCTGAAAAAAGAAGAGTACCTTCTGAAAGCCCGGTTTTTAAGTCAGGATTTGAATATGCCCGACAAAGGAGGTGCTTTATTGAATCTTTTGCATTCCATGCCATCGTGGAAAGGGGCCAGGAATCTGAAAACAAGAGAATACCAGGCCGAAATGGCCATGAAGGAAGAGTATAGTCAGGCATTTTTCAAAAATGATCTGACCTGGTGGAAGGGGGAGATTCAGGAGCTGCAGCAACACAGTAAAAATCTGCCACCTGCTATGCAGGATCGTCTGCTGGGATTTTTTTCATTGGCTGGGTATAATTTATCGACCCGTTCCCTTCAGGAAAATGAAGAGCCGATGGCCGAAAAAATGCTGGAGATTTACCGGCTTTCGGATCCCACCAATCCCGAACAAGCCTATCTGCGTGCCGTCCTTTCAGGGAGACTGCAACAGGCTGATCCGGCAATGAGTTCCCTGACGGAGTCGTTAACCCTTGGATTTTCGGATAAATCCCGGATCCAGCAGCAGCCGGAGTTTCAGTTTCTTCAGGCAAGTCCGGCCTTTCAGAAGCTGCTTCAATCAATGAAATAGAGTCCGGCCTCAATTAATTTTTGGTTCATGCGTTGTGGAAACACCGGAAGGTCCGGTGATATGCTCCACTTTATATTTCTACTCGCTATGAACCGTTTTCTTTGGATATTGGGTTTCGTCTTTTCGTTGCTGAGTTGCAACTCTTCCACAAATAATTTACCACCAGCACCTGGAGTGGGAGATGAAGGAACTGAAACCGTTTTAGGTGATTCTGATTCCTCCCCGAATGAATTGTCATTGGCATCGTATGCCCCTGAAGATGACGGAAAATATACAATTTCTGCCAATGACGAATCCATGCCCCGCAAACTTGTTCGTAACGCCAGTCTGGAAATTCAGGTGCAAAGTGTGGAATCGTTTTTGAAAACCTTTGAAAAGGAAATCACCCGTTTTGGGGCCTATTCCGTTTCTACGAACATGAATCGCCACATGGGCGAGATCAATGAAAGCATCGAACTCAAAGTGCCACCCAAAAACCTGGATTCACTTATCACTTTTCTGAAAGATAAATCGGTTTTCATCCGGAATTTCTCAACCTCAACAGATGATGTAACAGCCAGTTACTACGATTCTCAGGCCCGTCTCAAAACCAAGAAAGAACTCGAAGCCCGATATTTTGAGATATTGAAATCAGCAAAAAAAGTAAGCGAGATTCTGGAAGTCGAAGAAAAGCTAAGTGAGGTACGGGCCGAAATTGAATCGTTTGAAGGGCAATTGAAATTGTATGATCACCAGGTGGCTTACAGCAGTTTGTCGCTGCAGCTGTATGAACTCATTCCTTCCCGGCAAGAGCCAACCATTGGTTTTGGATCCAGATTAATTTTCGGGTTTGAAACCGGCTGGCATAAGATGCTGGCGTCGTTTATATCTGTAATTGAAAACTGGTTCTGGATTCTGGCTGGGGTGATCGGTTGGGTAACAGTTCGCCGGTACCGGTTGAGGAAAAGGGCATAATCCTTTTGATGCCTGTTCTCATTATTCTCTGATTCCTGATAAGAAAACCATTTGTTTTTTCCTGCCTGATGCAGAGTTGTTGTTTAGTCTTTATTAATCGCCACTGTGGACGGGGAAGAACCAGTTGTTTTTTCCTTCCTGTCAAACAGATTCAGGAAAATTCCTGCCGCCACAAAGGTCATTCCCAGCAGGGATATCCAGCCAAACGTTTCGCCATAGGTCAGAAATCCCAGAACCAACGCAAAGAAAATACCCGCATAATTGAGGAAGGTTACGTTTTCGAGCCGCTCCATCTGAATGGCTTTGGTCATGCAATACTGTCCGGCCTGAGTGCAAAGGCCCATTATTAACACCAGTGCCCAGTCCCAGCCAATGGGACTTACCCAATTGAAAATGCAATAGGTTCCGGCAACCGGAATGGCCACCATGGGGAAATATAAGATCACCACAAGCGGATGTTCTGTATGTCGGAGCTTTCGGACCGCATTGTAGGCTATGGCCGAGAAACCGGCAGAAGCCAGTCCGATCAGAACATACAAGACAGGTAATCTGGAGTCAAAACCTTTAATCAGAAACACCCCGATCATAGACAGGATAAAGAAAAGCCATTTCCACTTGTTCATGGTTTCCTTCAGTAAAAAGGTGGCCAGAATGGCGGTGAAAACCGGGGACGTGTATTGGATCGCAACGGCTGAAGCCAATGGCATATTCTGAATCGAGCTGAAATACAGCCAGAGTGCCATGATGCCGGCCATTCCCCGGATGATGAGCCATTTGTGGTTGTGCCCGAAGAAGTAAACGCCTGCCTGCCAGATTCCAATGGAGCAGATCACAAACGAAATGGCCGACCGGAAAAAGATCATTTCAAGAGCCGGAATGTAGGAGAGTTCTTTCACACACAGGTTCAGAATGGCATAAAAACCAGTGGAAGCCAGCATGTAACTCTTACCCTTCGACCATGAAATCATTCGGCAAATATAGAATGAATGTGGGGGAGTGTTGGTGTGATGTTGGGATGGGAGAGGGCATATCGTCCACAATTGAAAAGGATGGATATGTTAAAGCAAGCAGTTTTTCTTTCAATCATAAGTTCCCTTGTTCCCGGCGCTTAATGCCAGTTTTTCCTTTTCCAGAAATTCAATTTTCAACCGGAGGATTTCCAGTTCCAGCTTTTGCTGCCAGGATTTTCGGGTGGTGATTGACGTTGGTTTATCCATAGAATCAGATGGTTGAAGCGATTTAGCCATTGCGGCATCGGTTTCCGGATTGAAATCGGGATGGGCCATCTGGTCGAAGTGTTGCAGTAGAAAAATCAGCCGGGGCCGGGCTGATTCCTTCATATCCTTTTTCTGGTGGAATGACTCCTTCCGTATTTGTTCGGCCCTGGCAAAAATGAGCATTTCATACAGAATGTCCATTTTCTCGTTCTCAGTGGGTTCCGGATTTTCAGGAAGCGCATTGGCCTGATGGAGGATTTTTCCCAACAAAATCAACCGGTCGAGATGTTTACCGGTGAGGTGCCGGCGGTTGGTTTCGATCATGGCATACATACCCGGTTCGAGTCCGAGAATCCGGGCCATTTCGGGTTGCGTAATGCCGATGGAATCGCGGATTTCCCGAAGATTTGATTTGCGTTTCATCTGAATAAGAGTGTTAAGTTTTTGAAATAGAAATCAAAACTAAACAAACTTGTTAAGTTTTATGTGTTAAGTTTTGATTCTTAACTATCGTTTCTTAACAAACTATTTTTGTGCCAGAAGTTAAGTTTTGAATCTTCGTATTCAAAACTTAACAAAGTTGTTGAAATTCTCAAATCAGATTTCAAAATGCAACTCCGTAAGTTGAAAGGGAGACTCTCTGTCGGCAGAGGTTTCCGGCTTCAGAATGAAAGCCTTGCTCAAATCCCGATTTTCTGGACAGCCTCCATGTCCAGTTCGTTTTCGGATTTGGCGATGATGAGAGTTGCCACTCCGTTTCCAATGATGTTGGTGATGGCACGGGCTTCACTCATAAATTTATCGACACCCAATAAAAAGGCCAGTCCCTCGAGCGGAATGCTGTGCATCGATGCCAGCGTGGAAGCCAGTACAATAAAACCGCTTCCCGTTACACCCGCAGCACCTTTGGACGTCACCATCAGGATCCCCATCAGCAAAGCAATTTCTTCCCAACTCAGTGCCACATTGTACAATTGCGCCAGAAACAATGCCGCCATCGACAGGTAAATGGACGTGCCGTCGAGATTAAAGGAATAGCCCGTGGGCACAACCAGCCCCACAACGGACGGTTTACATCCCAGCTTTTCGAGTTTGTAAATGAGGCCTGGCATGGCGGTTTCGGAGGAAGAAGTGCCCAGCACAATCAGGATTTCTTCTTCAATATACCCAATGAATTTGGTGATGCTCATCTTGAAATACCGCATAATGGCTCCCAGAATGAGGAAAATAAACAAGGCCATTGTCAGGTACATACAGCCCATCAGTTTGGCCAAAGGAAGAATGGTGGCCAGTCCGAATTTACCAACCGTAAAGGCCATTCCGCCAAAAGCCCCAAATGGCGCCAGGTACATCACATATTTCAGGGCCTTGAACACATGTTTCGATGCCTTTTCGAGAAATTCCACCATCGGCTGGCGGTTGTAAAGTTTGCTCAGAATCACCCCAAAGACAATGGCCACCAGCAGAATCTGAATGGTGGTGTTTCCTTGTAAAAAGCTGATCCAGGAAAATGGCTCTCCCGCCTTACTTGTGTATTTGCTGGCATCCTGAATGGCCAGTCCGGTTTTGTCGATGTTTCCGGGTTTCAAAAGTAGCGCCACCGCCACCCCGATTCCGAGCGAAAGGGTGGTCACGATTTCAAAATAGACCAGCGATTTGAAACCGATTTTGCCCACTTTTTTCAAATCGCCCATCGATCCGATGCCCAGCACGATGGTGAGGAAAATGATCGGGGCGATGAAGACTTTGATAATATTGATAAACCATGTTCCGAGAAATTCGAATTTCACAGCATTCTCCGGATCGAAATGACCCAGCAGAATCCCCGCTATGATGGCAATCAGAACATAGAAGGTAAGGTGGGTGACGATGCGGCGAACCATATGGGGAATGATGAGTTATGAATGATGCATTATAAATGATTCAAAAGCGAATGCTAGAATACAACCTGCATCATGAGTTCGGAGAGGATGGATTTTTTGGAGTTGAGGTACTGGACCTGACTCAGGGTTCCCTGAATTTTGAGACGGTTGTCGGGGAAGTATTTGCTCAGACCCAGAGTCGACACTTCGGCCTGCTGTAAAACGGACAGAGCCTGATCGCTGAATTCGGGTGTCCTCTTTTCATACCGGACATCCAGTGAATACCCGCTTTTGGTGGTGTATCCGGCCTGCACATTGAAGGCATTGCCCAGTACCAGAAACTGACTGATTTGTCCGGGCTTCAGGACGGCACCGATTGCAGATGAACTGTCGGTATAAATGCCGGTGAGTCCGGCGGCTGAACTGTTCATGAACTCCGCCAGCAATGAAAAGCCTTTGAATTTGAGGAGAATATCGGCTGAAAACTTCCGGTAGTCGGGTAGTTTACTGTTTTTGCTTTTGTCGTAAAACAGGAAGTCACCGTGACCCTCGCCTTTGGAAGAACTGGCACCTTTGTTCAGACTGCCGGCCGCACCGACCACCAGCTTTAGTTTGCTTTCGTGTTTGATGTCGGCCGAAAATCCCTGATTTCCTTCCGAAAACTCACCCATTGGATACACATCCAATCGGCCACCATATTTGAATCCGCCCAGGTCCGGGTCGGTGGAATTGAGGCCAAAAGAGTTGGGACCGTCACCCGATGTGATGGCCAGTTGAGGAGCCAGAACAAAGGATTTTCCGATTTTACCTTCCAGAAACAAACCAAATTCCCGTCCGTTTCCGGAGAAAGTGGAGCTTAATTGACTGCGATCGGCAAATTGCAGTTTGTCTTCGTCGAAGGTGAGTTCGCGGTTGTTGGTAAAGGTTCGCCGCTGTCCGGCTGAAAGCGACCATTTTGGTGTAAAATGGTAGGCTGCCCATGCATCGAGCAGGGGAGTAGTGGACGAAAAATCGACTTGTATCAGAAACGAAACTTTCTCTTTCAGTGCCTTTCCTGAGAAGTTGAGATACGATCGTTTGGAAAGGAATTTGTTTTCTTTCTCCTGTTTGTCGGTTTTGTTGAATTGCCAGGATGGCTGGAGAAAACCACTGATTTTGAACTGATACTGGTTCTCGTTCAGAGAGAATTGAAGTCCGTTTCCCAATCCGGTTTCGGCTGGTTTGGTTGTTGTTTCCTGAGCAAAGGTTGTGGAAACATATAAGAGGAAGGTTACAACTAAACCTGGAAGGTTTGTCGGTTTGATTCGTATTTTCAGTTGGTTTTGCTCTGTCATCTTCCTATTTTGTTATTCGTTCAGAACCCATGTACCGGTACACCGGAATTTCCTGGTTCCCTTTTGATCTGATCACGTTCATTGCCACAAATCCATTGGCGTTTTC
>DAIOVD010000112.1:0-3488 GCA_036759185.1 Catalimonadaceae bacterium
AATCTTCAAAAACCACCTTTTTTGAAGCAATTACTCTTTTTACCGGACGCCAATGTATTTTTATCCTTGTAATGCTCAAATGGTAAAATTAGTGACCTGCTATTGAGTTCAGGCAGGTTGATCAACTTTATTGCACCGTCATTTTTGCAAACAGAAATCCAAAGGCATTACCCAAGAATTTGCAAGATTTCGGGTCTGAAACTTGAGCAGGTGCAAGAGGCTGAATCTCAGATTTGCCGAAATATTCAATTTATATCCGAAGAACAAATCAGGCCAGGAGCATATGGAATTGATGAGAAAATTAGTGTTGGCCTCTTCTTTTGTGTTGATACACTCTTTTGCCTTTTGCCAGGGCAATGCCTTTCAGTTCGATCTGGACAGGATCGATATTTCAGAATGCGATACGAATTCATATGTATTAAAGATTGGGGTAAAAAACATCAGTGCATCACCCGATTGTTTCTTTGATTATTTCAGCCTTTATGATAATCCTGAGCCATGGAATCTTAAGACTTTTCGTCAGGAGCTATACGACAATGCATGCGGCAGACAAACTGCTGCAGTTGTATTCGAGAATCAAAATGGAAGGCAAATAAAATTAGATTATACATCTCATTCTCCACTTAACGATATATCTATTTTAGGAAGGAATGAGCCGTTTTATGAGCTGGTTGAAGAGAAGTTTGGACTGGAAGACGACCAAAATGATTCTCTACGCAAGACGAAAGAATTTCGTCAATTGCTAAAAAAGATCTGTTTGGATCCCGGAGATTCGACCGTTATCGAGTTGCCCGTTTTCAAATATTACCTTAACAAAGTGATGATCGACTACGGGACCCGAAATGTTTTCATGAAACTGTATTACAGCGATGAACGGAATAGTTACTACATGGTGACGAATTCCTTTTGGGAGATGTCACAAAGAGTGAGGTGGAAATTGCAGGGCAATATTTTCAATCCATCCCCCTTCATTCAATTTCGGTAGGAGAGTTGGCTTATAAAGCTGTTCGGAATTTGTTTCCGAAATCAAATATCCAGGATTTGCCATTCTCCACTTTCTACCATTACTGGTTTATGATGTTCAACGAAAACGTAGCTATTTGGATTAAGACACCAATGGAATCCGAAGGATAGAAAGCATATGAGGATGATGGTATTCGAAAAGTGTACAAACCAAATTATTTGTACTTTTGGTGAATAGACAATGTCTGACATGGAAGCACGTATTCAAATCACAGCTAGTCTGAGTCTCAGTGAATTGGCCAGCCAAATCAAGCGGCATTTTTCGGCAAGAGAAAGGGAAAACCTTGCCAGACTCATTCAGGATGAAGACGTCGAGCCATCTACAGATCAGATACTAAGTGATATAAAGGAAGATTACATCGCTTTGCAAAAGGGAACCCTGAAGACAAGGCCTGCTCAGGATTTTCTGAATGAGCTGAAAGGCGATGGTTTATTGTGATGAAAGTTGTTGTTGGCAGAACCTTTGAAAGGGAAGCAAAACGACTCATAAAGAAGTACCACTCGCTCCCTTCCGAAATTGCGGATTTAATTGAAAGCCTTGAGAACAATCCTGAATTGGGAACACCCATCGGAAAAAACTGTTTCAAAATCCGGCTTGCCATTCAAAGCAAAGGACAAGGAAAGCGGGGAGGCGCAAGAGTGATTTCCTGTGTTCTGGCAATAAAGGAGGAAGTGGTATTGCTTTCCATTTATGACAAAGCAGAAAAGGAAGATATCAGCAACCTGATGCTTCAACAGTTATTGGAAGCAATACAGAAGTAATCCTTCGGCAATGGAGGAATAGGAGATGAATGCTCGCCACCATATGAACATCGAAAGGCCACTCAGTCTGACTTTGAAATAGTGGGAGTGCAGATGGATCTAAAGAAAATTTTATTTAGTTTTATCCTTGTAATGCTCAAATGGTATGACCGTATCGCACAATTCTAAAAATCAAATCACCATCACTCTGTCTTCGAAAGTGGACAGTTTTGGTTTGCAACGGCTTATTGACTACACTAAATATTTGGAGGCCACGCAGAAAAGTAAAGCCAAACAATCAGATGTTGATCTTCTCGCTGATGAAGTCAATTCGGATTGGTGGGCCAAAAACCGTCATCGATTTATTAAGTGAGAGTTATCGTAGATGCCAATATTGTTTTTAGTGGCATTTTAAACTCAAATGGTAAAATTGGTGACCTGCTATTGAATTCAGGCAGGTTGATCAACTTTATTGCACCGTCATTTTTGCAAACAGAAATCCAAAGGCATTACCCAAGGATTTGCAAGATTTCGGGTCTGAAACGTTCTTTATTTCAGACCTAAATCGCAAATTTGAAGAATCCCTAAGGACAAATTGAGAACTTTTCTCACAACTTAGGAGCTCACCTGTGAGCCGATAAAATATGCCTCATAAAAAGTACAGATCAAAAAGTTCGTTTTTCAAATGGTATTGTGAGACAATACTTTCAGAGGATAAAATTCAGTCTGTAGATGATCTACGACTGGTTGATGAGATTTTCGAATATCTGGTTCTTCGTAATCCTCAGGACGTTGAGGTCCTTTCTGAATATGTCGTGTTTTGTAAAGACATTTTGGGTGATAGGAAAAAGACCAGGATCTATTCTCAATTATTGCGGGATGTTATCAAGGAAGCAAGGAAATTGGCGTTCCCAACTATGAAGGAAATAATGGAAAATCTCGATCGCTAACAATCTGGTTATCCTCTTCAATAATATGCTCTTCGAGCCATAATATTCTAACCAATCCTTCTCCTCACCTCCCGGTCAATCGTCTCGACCAGCTTTTGCGGTGAGAGGGTCCGCCAGTTTTCGACTTCCAGGTTGCCGCCCCAGTTGAGGTAATAGTCCAGCCGGTATTTGTTCCACTCCCGGTGGATAAATTCCCGGAAACCCATCGTCACAATCCAGCCATCTTCCACATCTTCAAACCATTCCTGGTAATAGTCGTCTTCCAGTCCGTGGAAGTTGAGCACATTTTCACCAATCATCAGAAACCGCTTCACGCCTTCCTGCACCAGCCCGTCGATCAGGTTGCGTTTGAGGTGCATCACGTCGTTGTGCAGGGTGTCGTTCCATTCGCCCAACATTTCGATGATGGCAAATCCTTCGTCGTAATCCACAAACAACACCTTCACATACAGGGTGTCAGAGCCAATGTAATCCCAGAGGGGATGGATGAGATGGTCGTACAGCGCCAGTTCATAGCCGTTGTATTCCTGACCATAAAACGGCGACCGCTCATCTTCGGCAGGGTTGTAGAGTTTATCCCATTTGTAAAAGGGCTCGATTTCGTGCATATCAGGAAAGAGCCCGTTGGCCCTGAATGGCGGCTTCCACCGATCCGTATTTTACCAGCAATTCGTTGGCGGCGTTTTCTTCCAGGCCCAATGCCTCGGCCAGCATTTTGGTTCCCCGGATCCGGAGTTTGTCGTTGCTCAGGTGCATGTTGGTCATCTTGTTGCC